>JAISRQ010000007.1 GCA_031273545.1 Holosporales bacterium | reverse complement strand
GAATGGCAAGCATCGATAGCGTCACCATTATAAATGCACGAATCGCCGAAAAAGAGGACCCAGATAAGACTAAGTACCCAAATGTAAACGGAATAGTTAATATTGCGGCAATCTTTTTTACGACGAACCGCGTAGCCAAACGAGGAACAAACACCAAAAGCCTGGAAAATATCGTAAAGACAAGCCACGCAAGCAACCCCATGTGAAGGCCGGAGATTGCCAACATATGCGAGAGCCCAGACCGAGTGAAATTTTCTCGCGTTTGAAGGGTGATTCCGGATTTGTCCCCGGTAATAAGCGCCGTAGCGATGGGGGATACGGATGCTGGAAGGTGCGCGCGCAGCTTGTCGGAGAGTTGCGTTCTTATGATGTGTATTCGCGACACGCTGGTAGCATGTGACGGTGTTTCCCCTGCAGTCCTTGTTCCCCCTGTAGATACGATATCCCCTGTAAGCACCTCGTGAACCTTTCCAAATGCAGATAGCCCCTTAAAATACGCGTCAAACTGAGCATCGTACCCGTGTATCGTTAACGGTGTTGGAGGTTTAAATATTTCAACAGACAAAGAGACCGCTTCGAATAATGTGACGTTTTTTAACTTCTTGTATGGCCCTTGTACGCGGATTTTAACGTTTGGGGGCACGCCTTGCAAATGGCTGAGGATGCAGCGTCGCAATTGGCGAGGGCGCTTTAAGGTGCCTCTTGGGACATCTTCGATTGACTCGACGATCCCTGTGCATGTGGTGCAGTCGTTCCCCTGACTAGAGAAAGGGAGCGCCGCTTCAAACGTTGGAGTGTGCTGTAGGGCTGTGCGTACTTTTCCTGATATAAAACCAAGAGAAAATGCTATTGTCAGGTTGGTAGCAAATAACAGCCACATCAAAACGAAATATACACGTTCCCCAACGTACAAATTACTTTGGGAGACCCATTGCTCCGAAGTTGCATATCCGCATTCACCTGCCCCTCCAGCGTACGAATTACTTTGAGAATATCCTTGCTCCGAAATTGCGCCTCCACTTCCCTCTCCAGCTGCAACTATTATGTTTGTGGATAATAAATATTTTCTTATTCGTTTACGAATAACAATAGAAATAATAAGGATGAGAAGCTGAACTGTATATGTTGGTTCTTTATCTAGAGAAAAGTACGTGACACTTCCAGCTGCCATTAAAACAGGAATCCACAAGAACCATCTACTTTGCTCAAATCTATCGTGGTAAAAGTGAAGTCCTTGCATAGATATTTTATTCCTATTATGCCGGGGTCCCCAAATATTACGGACCAAAAACTAAAGAATCGTAAGCGTTCGTTCTCCCAAAAAGTTCGTAATCTCCTGGAAAGTGGTTACACCGAGGGGCTCCAATGAACGTGAGAAAGGAAAACAGGAAAAGTAAGCTTTTTGCTCTTCTAAAGCAATCACATCCATCTGGAAGGTGAAGCCAAATAAGGAGCAAGCCTAAAATCCGTTAATTCTTTTCACCGTCAATTCTTCTCATATACAAACATTGTACTAACTACACACAAATATGAAAACCCGGCAATAAAGTCAAAAAAATGCCCAAAAGTTGAATTTTTTGGAGTAAAAGAGATTTAAACCTTAAAAAAAAGACAGCGCATAAGATAAAGATCACAAATGTACTGATTTTCTCTAGATATTCCTGTCAAACCTATGTATCCTTTGAATAGTAAAGTTTTTAATTCAAAAAAATACATGGCATTAAAAATAAGAATGGCAAGAGGAGGGGCGAAGAAGCGTCCGTTTTACAGGATTGTCGTCGCAGAAAGTACAAGTCCGCGTGATGGGCGCTTTATTGAGCGTGTTGGGCACTATAACCCACTGTTGCCAAACGATAACGCAGAAAGGGTGGTCGTTAATGCGGAACGCGTCAAACACTGGATTGGACACGGTGCTATGCCAAGCGAGCGTGTCGCATTATTGCTAGCTCAGGCTGAAGTTATTCCTGGGACTGCGACCCCAACGCGCCCGAAAAAATCTGCCCCGAAGAAGAAGGCACAAGAGCGTTTAGCAAGAGAGAACGCGTCTTAATACTGAATAGCCCCACTCCTCAAGAAATACAGTTTTTGGGGAGGGGGAACGCTTGTGTTCTTGGGATTTTTCCCAATATTGACCGAGGATCAGTTTTTGGGGAAGCAAAAGGGCTCTCGTGGTTATTCAATTTTCGGGACGCATTCCTCGTTGCACTTTACGTATTTGCGTTCATAGCAAAGCAAATGAGTCCTCTGCATTATAAACGATCTTTGCACCGTTAAAGCGTATCCACTTTACAATAACTTTGAAAAAATACGAACTAAAAGAATCATTATTTAGGCGCCGGTACTCATCTGAAAGCATCACTACGTGTACTCGGACCCTAGATTTAGGTAAAAGTTGAACATGAGAATAGCCAATAATTTCTGTCCCCTTATACAGCAACCAGTGCTCATGACCCGGGCTATTCAACGTCGACGATTGCGGGTCTGCAGTTCCTAGTTTGAAAAAAAAATGTTTTTTGCGAAAATCCTTCGCCGCAGCCCATTCCTCATCCGCCGTGCATTTCAATACCCTAAGTCTGTCGAACCCCACCTTATTTAAAATCCCATAGATAAACTCGCGTTTCTTCAATGTGTAAACAGGAAACGCCAGAGTCCCGACTCTTTCTTGCGCCGCGTCATCTTGCAAAATCCGCACCTTCGTTGCAGCGTACTCATCCCTTGCGTCGGGGTGCTCTCTTAAATAATCGCGAAAAAGGAGATTTAGTTCGATTTCTGGGTGATTTTCGTCAAAAAACACATGCAAATTGACATCCACGTCCCCCCTTTTTGTAAAGCCACATTTCAAGGGAACATTCCATTCGCCCTTGTGCGTGTAACCTGATTTTTCCAAAGAAGAAA
>JAISRQ010000159.1 GCA_031273545.1 Holosporales bacterium | reverse complement strand
ACTGGTGTTCGCGGCGTACTCTACGGGGGATTACCGCGCGTACGATATTAATACTGGAAGCGAGGTTTGGCAAGATTACATGATCTCGCAGTTTCAGGACGACACGATAGGAAACCTCCTGCATGTGTACGCCTCCCAAGTCATTAGCGGGGAGCATGTCTTTACGCTTGGTCATGGAGGACGCTTGACTGCCAATCACATTACGTCAGGGGACCGCGCCTGGAGTGTTACCTTTTCGGGACTACATACACCAGCAATTATTGGTGAGTACTTATACGTAACAGATGACAATGCATGTTTATATTGCATAAATAAAGAAACCGGAAAAGTGCGTTGGAGTACAAGCTTGCCTGAGAACGAAGACCAGAGGAAGCCAGTCAATTGGACGAATCCAATCATCGCGGATAGAGCAGTACTATTGGTGACAGAACACGGACACATTGTGTTCTTTGATGCAGGAAGCGGCAAAATTATTCGAAAAATAGAATCACTCGTAAAGAATCCAACTTCGGCTGTGGTCGTTAATAAAGTACTGTACGTACTGTCTAATCAAGGATATTTATATGCATTTGGGTAAAGTCGTAATATTAGGACGCCCAAATGTTGGCAAGTCGGCACTGTTTAATCGCTTAGTAAAAAGGCGGTTGGCGATAGTGTTTGACCGCCCTGGGGTAACGAGAGATTGCCATGAGCGGACAGTTCGGCTGCCAAGCGGGGATGTTACGTTTGTGGATACACCTGGCGTGCAGGATTTGCAATTTGCGAAAACAATTGACGGCATGCAGGGCGCAAAGGGAGCAAGTGAGGGGACGCCCTCGTTTGATAATGCTGAGTTAGAGGCTGCTATCTTTCGGCAAGCAGTAAAAAATATAAATGAGGCAGATTTAATTTTGTTTACGTTGGGAGGAAACGAAGTCCCCGAACAGATGTTTTCTTATGTAAGGAAATTTGGAAAGCCAATAATCCTGGTTGTAAATAAGTGCGATTTATTAAGGGAAGACAGACACGCTGTGTATTCTCTTGGGATGGAGCCTGTATTTGTTTCGGCAGAACATGGCACGGGGATGTACGAATTAATAGATGCGATTGATGCGGAGTTGTGGGCTCAGGTAAAGGCTAGAGACGGACGTGGAATAAGCGATAATGATGATAATGCGGATGATGAAGCGTATAATAACGCGAATAGCGATACAAACTATAACGCGAACGACAATGCTAACGATGGCGCGTATGACGATGCGAATCTTGACGAAGATTGCGTACAAGCCGAGGACGAGGACGATTACGCTGGCAACGAGCGAAAGGTCAAAATCTCAATAATTGGACGCCCGAATGTTGGGAAATCGACGCTGGTAAACGTATTACTTGGAAAAGAAGCCCAAATTGTTGCAAATACCCCAGGCGTAACAAGAGATACGGTGGAGTTCGACTGGGAATACGACGGGCGCATGTTTGAGCTGGCGGATACTGCGGGGATTCGTCGTAATGCGAAGATTAGCGACCGCCTTGAAAAGATCAGCGTAAGCTTAGCCATAAATTCTATGAATTTTTCGCACGTGTGTGTACTAGTAGTAGACGCTCCTGAGATTGAGGAAAGTGATTATAAGGAGTTTGTCCAACAAGATTTATTGTTGGCATCAAGTGCGATAAAAGAAGGGCGTGGCGTAGTTATTGCGTTAAATAAGTGGGATTTGGTTAAAAATAAGAAATTATTGCGCCAAAAAGTAGACGAGGCCGTTCAGTATAGCGGGTTAAAGTTTACGCCAGTTATTCCTGTGTCGGCCAAAAAGAGGGAGGGCTTAAGGGAATTAATGCGAGCAATCATAGATGTGGAACAAGTGTGGAACACGCGAATTTCGACTGCGAAGTTAAATAAATGGTTGCGGGATCTTGTTTCTGAGTGCCCACCACCGGCAACAGCAATGCGTCGTTCAAAGCTGAAATATATAACCCAAACGAGTACGCGCCCGCCACAATTTGTAATTTTTGGAACGAAGATGGACGACGTTCCAGCCAGCTACCGCCAATTTTTGATTAATAATTTAAAGCAGACTTTTCATATTGCCGTTCCTGTGCGTTTTCGGTGGCGTCAACAAGGCAATCCTTACGACAACCGAGGGCAAACAGGTTCGCGCAGGCATCCGTGAAAAAAGTTTCGTCAGATGACAAAGATTTTTGGACTCGTACGACTGCTGGGACGAAACCCATTGCCCACGATACGGTAACTTGCAAGCGTGAGGAGGCACCACCGAAAATCAATATCTCTATAAATTCAATAATGTCAGAAGACTTGGCACGATATCGACGCATGGGTAGTGTCGACTATAAGACTGGTGTTTTTGCGGCAGGGCACGGGAATCAGTCCCTTGGGGTGGAACAGGTATCCAAGCGTCAAAAAAGGAAAATAACTCCTGAGGGGATGATTGACCTACATGGAATGTCGCAATCTCAAGCGTTTGACCAGTTGCAGCGGTTTTTGTATATTGGACAACTTCAAGGAAAAACGTGGGTAAAAATAATTACAGGAAAGAGCGGCGTATTGCGAAGTAGCGTTCCCGTCATGCTGCAACAAATGTCTAATTTAGTAAGCGGAATTACTGAATCGAAGCCAAAGGACGGAGGCGAAGGAGCTTTGTATGTGCGCCTTAGAAATATACATCGGGGAACCAATGGTTGCGGGCTAGAAATCTAACTCTGACAAGCGTATGCCTAAAGAATCCGTAACCTTTTAGGAAATAGGCAGCCAGGTAAAAACTGGCTCCAGTAAGGCTGAGGCGGGAATAGCCACCACTACCTCCACGCACTCACTCAACAGTAACCGACTTTGCCAAATTTCTTGGCCGATCAGGGTCACAGCCCAATCCCCCCGCTGCATCGTACGCAAGTGCCTGCATTCCCAAGCTATACACGAACGCCTCAGATACAGGCCCAGAGCTCGGCATCACGTAAGCTGTGCTGTTGGCTCGTTGCGTAAACTCTGCATTCCCAGCCGCATCTGTAAAGAACACAACATGCCCGCCTCGTGCAATCACTTCGTGTGCGTTTGACACAATCTTGTTAAATAACTCGTTATGCGGCGCAAGAATTACGCTTACAGCGCGCGCGTCAATCAGCGCAATTGGCCCGTGCTTCATCTCGCCCCCTGGGTACCCTTCTGCGTGTATATACGTCGTTTCCTTCAGCTTCAGCGCCCCCTCTAATGCGATGGGGTAACAAATCCCCCGCCCCAAATATAATATGGACGACGCATTCGGAATCAACGGCAAATGATAATTTTGCCCCATAACTTGGCTAAGTAACCCTGGCACGCGCTCAAAATCTTCTTGTAATATATCGGCTGCCCTTGGGTCTTTAAACTTCAAGTACTGAATAACCACTCCAATCAAAACAGCCAGCTGTGCAGTAAACGCCTTTGTAGACACGACGCTAAGCTCTGGCCCAGCCCCCAAATCCAAAAGATGGCGCGTCGCGGCCTTTGCCATTGTGCTTTGCAGGACGTTCGTGATTACAGCAAAGTCGCCCTGCTCTGCCCTGACTACCTCCATAGCCTTCAGCGTATCAAGTGTTTCACCTGATTGTGAAATAAACAGAGTCAACGAGTTCTTCGTAATTACGGGATACCTATAATTGAACTCTGATGAAATTTCCACATTAGTAAGTAGACGCCCAAATCGCTCTAGCCAATATTTGCCAATCAAGCCCGCATAGAAGGACGAGCCACAAGCAATTATGTTTATTGCGCTTTTGTTCATCATTTCTTGCGCAATAGGAATGTAATCCCCTCGATTTAGTGCGTTTATGCTTTTCTGGATAACATTTGGCTGCTCGTGAATTTCTTTTATTGTGAAGTTTTTGTAATCGCCAATAGACGTAACGGTTGCCGTTTGATTGGCGTCTTTCCATGTTTTTTCAATTTTTTCTAATTTATTGTGCCGGAATGTGTAAAATTCTGCGAAAAAATCGCCCTCCCCTACCCTTTTTCTCATCACGCACACGTCGTCATCTTCTAAGTCTATATATTGTTCCACAGGAATAACTGCAATATCGGATGTGACGAAAAGGTCCCCTGTATTGCTTTTTCCCACAGATAAAGGGTTTATTCGCTTCGTAGCCACCAACATATCCGGAAAATCTTTATGCAATATCACCAATGCGAACGTCCCCTTTAACAGCTGCACGGTACTCTTTATGGCCGCGAGTAAATCCCGCTCCTTTCGCACAAAACTGGACACCAAGTGGACAACGACCTCTGTATCCGTTTGGCTTTCCCATATTATATCAGGAAGCATTGACTTTAGCTCACCGACGTTTTCTATTATTCCATTGTGAACAACAGCCGTCTCACCGTCGAACTGTGGGTGCGCATTAGCCTCGGTTGCGGCCCCCATCACAGCCCAGCGCGTGTGAGCCATGCCTATTGGCGCCGCCTCTAATGCAGGCAAGGTGTCGCGCAAATTTTTCACTTTGCCCACAGCCCTATGCCGCACTAAACCACGCGGAGAGAGGAGTGCTAGCCCCGCAGAGTCGTACCCCCTGTATTCTAGGGCGGTTAGCGCATCAAGTAGCGATTCCACAATGTTTGTACGCGGCGAAGCGATTGCAACTATTCCACACATAATGTTCTAGATCTGGCGTCTTTTAACTCAATGTAGATTTTTTGCAAGGAAGTTGCAAACATTTATGCGTTTGAGGGATGAGTGCACGCACTCCCCAACAAGGTTGCAAACTTTTTAAATATAATATTTTTTTCTTAAATACTCCGTTGAATACACTTACGATGGGAAAAAGACACAACAGAACAGTACTGTCTGCTATTAGTAAACAATAATCTAAAATTTTACAGACAAATCTTTCAAAAAAAGTATGTAGCCATTCTTACGGCTGCATGCTATATTTTAAAAAATAAGTTCTCGAAAAAGGAACAACATGGCAGACATATTTATAAAAGGGCAAGAAGGACGGATAGAAGCACGATATCTTCCGCCAAGAACGGTATTACACCCCGTTGTAACTATACTTCATCCTCATCCACTTCAAGGTGGACGCATGGATAATGACGTGGTCAAGGCCATCGGTTGCGCGTTTCATCGGCACGGCTTTGGGACTTTGCGTTTTAATTTTCGCGGAGTTGGTCGTTCAGAAGGAATGTATAGCGGTGGTGAAGGCGAACTAAATGACGCAGCAGCAGTAATAGATTGGGTACAGTCCTCTCAGCGCGTAGCTCATAGGCTTTGGATTGCAGGGTTTTCTTTTGGTGCGTGGATTGCCATGCAGCTATTGATGCGCCGCCCTGAAATAGAGGGTTTTGTTATTGCAAGCCCCCCGGCCCACGCTTTCGATTTTAACTTCCTGGCACCGTGTCCTGTGTCAGGGCAAATTTTGTACGGCAACAAGGACACTATCGTTCCAAAGGAGTCCGTTGATAATTTGGTCGACAAGCTGAATGGTCAACGTGGAATAAAGATTCGCTACGATGTAATCGATGGAGCAGACCATTCGTTTAACGGTTATCTGGACGAGCTTCAGGAACGCATTGGAGACTACATAGGATCTTGCTTACCCAAGTATGTAAGTGAAACAGATTACAACTTGGGTAAGATTTAATTGCGTTAGCAAGGTGCTGAACTTGATTATTCAACTGACTAGCTTGTTTGGCGCGCTTTGCATGACGTCTTGCTCAATGATGACCCCGCCGGATTCGATGGACGTCTCGGACGCTAGACGTCATAATTTTGGCTCTATATTTGGCAAAGAGGGGATTGTCTTCAATATAGGGCAAACGCCTAAACAGTCAAAATCAGCAACAGTCAAGTGTTCCGTCAATAAATTTTTGTGGAAGGGCGCGTTGGACACGTTTAGCTTTATGCCTACTCGCGTTGCTTCTCCTCATAAAGGCTACATGTGCACGAACTGGCATGTAGACCCAAATCGCCCAGACATAAGGGTCCGCGTTATGGTACAGATATTTGGACGAAAACTTAGGGCAGATGCAGTAAAGGTGCACGTAATACGCCAAAAGCTGGAACGAAATACTTGGGTTGACTATAGACTATCCAAACAAGAATGTACGCGACTTGAAGTGTTGGTTGTAGAACGAGCTAGAAAACTACGTAGAGAGTATTCAAACTCCTAATTACTAACGATTCCCCCGTATTTTTGTTGGAGGCCCTGGTTTACCTCATTCTCCAAATGATTGCGGACTGTTTGAACTAACGAACTACAACGATTCTTTAGTTTTTGATCCACAATCATGGGGAACCCCGTAAAAAAACTGTATTTACTGATTGTTCGACCTGAGGCAATTCAAATTGTACAGACCTGGGGTACTTAGATACTCATCTTTCACTGTTCTTTTTGGGGTTGAAGGTTCCGCCCCCTCCAGAGAAGCAGAAGAATGGCTCGGATCATATTCCGTTTGCATTATCTGCCAAAATACGTTTTCAGGAGTACCCTTCAGAAGGGTATGAAGCCCGTGAGAAAATATCGGATACAAATCGTACGTAAGATCTCCACCGCGCAACAAAGTCAAGAACGCTATCACCGCATTCGTTATTACCTGGACATCTTGATTTCCTAGCTGGACGACCGACCTGTCTACAATGTCCTGCATATCATATAGACTAATGCGTTTATTCTGCACAAGTGTTTTGACAAAAAGCTTCACCTTTTCGTAATCATATAGCCTAACCCCACTCGTAAGAACTCCTGTTACGGCATCCCTTATACATTCATTCCAGCAGACGAATTTTATATCTTGTCCATTATGCAAAAATCCCAAACTCGCAACAGGCAACTTACTTTTATTGCAAAAAGCCTTTATCATACCGATTACCTCATTTTGCTTTTCAACTCCAACACCATCTTTTACATCACCAAGTCTTTGAAAAATTCCCCACAATAAATTGTTTTCTCCACTAGCTAACCGTGAATTACTTGCAGAGCGTCCAAACGAATCTAAAAAATTAGCATCTCCTGAATACAACAGATTCATGAGCATGAGCATTGTCTCCGTGTCTGCGTATCGTCCAAAACCTCGCATCGCAAACAGATGAGGCAAGGATACGTCTACCGATGTAAATATATTGTAAATCTGTGGAACAAAGTATTTTAGCGAAAAATTCGAATACATCAAAGGAGAGTTAACAATACGCCCTAAAAGTGTTTCGCCATCAACACTTTCTACTAAGAATAGCTCACTGAGTTGAGCAGAATACTTAGTTACAATGTATTCAACCAACTCTGGGAACTCTAGCCCTCCCTCAAGAATATCAACAAAATTATCAAAAGGAGTTGGTGTCTTTGCATTGTCGGTTACGATTTTTGCTACGTTATTTGTGACTGCTGCAAAAACCTCACTTCCCTCTTCTATAGATACTTTGATTTTTGCTGCTTCAAACTCAGAACGGAACCCTTCGAATATATCTAAAACATGAGAAATCTCTGAGTAATTATCGATTCCCGCATCTGGACCGCTTCTGCTGGAGATAACGCGGCCTGCAATATCACTTAAACCGGCAAGATTCATTGCCGAAATAAGACTTTTGTTCGCCAAAAGGAGTGCTAGCTTGCTTGGCACCTGCTCATTTGCTTTAGCTATCTTTTCCTGCACGTCGTTCAATTCTTTAGTCAACCTCACGACATCT
>JAISRQ010000108.1 GCA_031273545.1 Holosporales bacterium | reverse complement strand
ACCTAAACGTGATTAAATCATGGATTTTAGCAAGGATTGTAAAAATCAGTGTTCCATTGAAGTCGCTTTAGTTTTTGATTGCAACTAAAATCCGGTATTTGATCGCGTTTGAGTATATATATAATTATAATTATATTTATATAAATATTCTATGCATACAACTCAAGAGAAAACTTGCTGATAAAGACTCCGCACCGCATCAACCAGCCCCCCGGTTGTCGAAAGGACCGACCCTTCGCCTGACAACACTCGCACACGCCCATCATCACCTATCGTGCGTAATGGCATCCCGTCCGTATCGTACAGCGGAACAAACACCCTTTCAATAACAGGCGTCCCTCCTCCATCGCACGTAAGCCTATTAAGCAAATCGTGCAGCTTCATTGTCAAAACTGTGTCTTGAATGCCTCTCAACATGTCCACAATCTTTGCAAACGCACTACATGAATTGTCAATGCTATCAAGTATTATTTCTTTTCTAGCGACTCCATTCAGCATAATAGCCAAGTTATTCTTCAAAAAGACTATTGCTGTCGGCACAGTTGCAATAATCCGCAAGTTTAATTCTACCCTCTTGTCTACATGAACGCTTGACATATTGCAAACAAAGTTGAACGTCTCTCTTGTAAACATATTTATAGATGTAGCAAATTCCCTCGCTGCTTGACGGGCATTCCCCGTATTACTTATACTTTCCTGCACATCATTGTTATTCCCCAAGTTTTGACTTATACGTCGGGTAATTTCCTGAATACGAACAATTGGCGATTCCGGCAAAGTTTGCAACATCATAGCTAACCCCCCTGACCTTGCTTGCTGGACCCATTGCGCAAACGTTAAAATAGCCTCGAAAAACGAGTTTACGTCCCCAGTATACGCATCAACATCGCTTATATCACTGGATCGAATGCTCAAGTTCTGCGCTGCAATACGGAACAGCGCCGCTTCGTAATTTAAATTCTGCACAACATTACTTTCCTCTGGGGTCAACGCATCCCTCAGCGTGGAAACCGCATTAGAAAAGTCCGTAATACCGTGCACGGGTACCGGCGAACAAAACGCCTCAACCGGCCTAAGTGCATGCGCAATATCCACCAGCTGACCAATCGCCGCCAACGTATTCGCGTCATGCGCTTTCACATTCAGGTATAGGCAATGCTCGTAAAACCACTGCATCGCCTCAGCCGCATTTGCAGTGAATTCATCAAACCTAGTAATCGCCGACCGGATGTATTGCCGCAAAGTCGTATCCATTGCACAAGGGGCTGCCACTTGCACAGTCTGCCCAAGAGCATTGCGCAAGAAATCCTGAGTTTGAGTAACCGTGTCATTGATAGCTAGGGTTACATTGCTTAGCTTTTGGATGAAGGCATCTTGATTGGCAGTGTGAACTTGGATAAATTCTGGCTGAATGGGAAGGTCGCCTAGCCACGCTTCTGCCCTGCTGTCGAAACCAACATCTGCGCCTCCGCCCTGCCCTACCGCTGCTTCTTCGCCTGGATCAACGTCTTCTCCGCCGCTCGAGCCTGCACCTACTCCTATTTCATCGCCCAGTTCTGCCTGGCCTGCACCTAGTCCGCCCTGCCCTACTCCATCCACAAGGGCCTGAACTTCTGGAATAATGTTAACCATCAAATCAAAACCTCGGTTCCAACTATTAATAACTTGCAAAAACTGACCAAAGTATGGCGAGTCAACACTATTAATAAGTGCATCGATCGACCCTACCAAATGCAGAGAATCCAGCATTGATGAAAACACCCCATACGACTCCAGGAACACCTTCAGCGCCATAGCTACATCAAGATGGCGATTCTCTAGTAAGTACGAATGAACATCTGAAACTGTACGTGTTATTAACGCGTGTTCATCATAAATGCGCTGATACTCGTTCGTGCAAGCGCAATTCATGCAAATCTTTTTATCACGGACACTCGCATACAATTCGTACAAAAGCTCAGACATTTCCCCAAGCACGCTAAGCGCATTCTGCACAACGCTCCCCCCATTCCTCGTCCTAGCAGGCGAGCGAATCAACTCCAACTTAGCAACTTCCTGTAAAATGCTTAACGTATTCGCTGATATACGTTGGAACGACCCTGCCATTTTTTCCAAATAGACGCAAAAAGATGGACAAATCTCTTCGTCAAATACGATTTCTTCCGCAGAAGTACACTCTATTCCAATGCGCCCTAAAAGCGCGCTTAATGCGTTTAACACATGTTGCTTTAATGAATCGTTTAGCTCTTCCACGAACGGACACATCTTTGCCATAGAGCAAAAATACACAGGGTCCGCCGTCGGAAGAAAATCCCGAATGGACAATATCCGCGTCAAACATCGGTTCACTAACGCAAGAGAATCCACAAGGCCGTCTATTTCACTTGCATATACATCCAAGTAAACTTCGTCCGTAGTAAATCTGTGTTGTGCTAAATTTTGCATATTTGTTGCAATAATTTGTGCTAGATAATCCGTTTGTGCTACCGTTTTCACAATGTTTTTGCAGCAATATTTTGACAAAAATGCATTTTTAAGATCTATTACAGCAGTAGCTAAGCCTTGGATAAAATCCCTCATGTTCGTCAAATTTTCATTTATCACTTCCTTTTGGCATTTTCTGCAAATCTGATACTGCTCATCCCTTATAATCAATTCGTCAATTTTATTACCAAGGTCAACTAACTTTAGATACAAAGAGAGAAGAGGTTCTATTGCATCTTTATTTACCAATGCTTCGCTGTTCGCATATTCAGGAGGAGTCACAATAATTTCTGTAAACTTATTAAACTCGCTAACCATGTTCGATACATCGTTCCAAATTGCTTTATATATTTTTCCTATTTCTACACACGCAAGTACTGGTGTATCCATTTGTTGACGACTCTCTCCTTGTATCTCTCTGTCATAAATTAAACCAGAAGTCGTGTTTACTAGTCCCTCCAACGCATTGGATAAATTGCCAAATTCTCCAATTAACAATTCCATTTTGCAACTCTTAGTTTCCTTAGATGCCTCTTGGCGCTTTAAAATTATACCGACTACAGCATTTAATATTTGTGCAACACCCTCATCTAAACAGTTAATTAACGTAATTAAATGCTCTTTATCCGTGAGAATACTACTCCAACTTAGGTAGTCACGAACGTTATAGTGGATGAGCCGCACTTGCACAGGAGACTGAAATAGGTGTTCAAATCCCTGTACACAACAGTTCGGTGATACATTCTGACTAATCTTCTCAAAAACTGCTCCCGTATTAATTAGTCTTGCACTTATTTGCCAAATATTATAACGGATGGACTTTCCTTGGTTACAAGTACAGCCTTCCCTTCCACAAGCGCAGGCGTTCGTTGCGGAAGCGTCGGGAACTGTACCCTCTGGCTCTTCCGTCTCGG
>JAISRQ010000154.1 GCA_031273545.1 Holosporales bacterium | reverse complement strand
TATAAATTAGCCGCAGATCAAGGGGTTGTTTCCGCACAATACAGTTACGGACGATGCTTAGAGGAAGGACTTGGTGTAAGTAAAAATTCAGTTGAGGCAGCGAAGTACTATAAATTAGCTGCAGACCAAGGGCACGTTCTCGCACAATACGAATACGGAGTATGCTTATACCGCGGAAGGGGGGTGAATCAAGATTTTGATGAGGCTGCTAGGTACTACGTATTAGCTGCAGGTCAAGGTAACACTTCCGCACAAAACGATTACGGAACATGCTTAGAGACAGGGTGTGGTGTAGGTAAAAATTTAATTGAGGCCGCTAGGTTGTACAAATTAGCTGGAGACCAAGGGTGCGTTCTGGCACAATACAATTACGGACGATGCTTAGAGTATGGAATTGGTGTAGAGCGAAATCTAACCGAGGCTGCTGGCTGGTACAAATTAGCAGTAAATCAAGGGCACGCACTCGCACAGTTCTATTACGGCATGTGTTTAATTAAGGGATCTGGTGTAGATAAAAATTTAAAAGAGGCCGTTAGGTACTTTAAATTGGCTGCAGATCAAGGGAACAAAGACGGACAATACTATTATGCGAGATGTTTAGATGACTTATGTGAAGCAGATGACTTATGTGAAGTAGATGACATATGTGAAGTAGATGACATTGTACCCGAGGCAGCTAGATACTACAAATTAGCAGCAGACCAGGGGAACGTCCTTGCACAATATAGATATGGAGAATTATTAGATAACGGAATTGGTGTGGCGCAAAATTTCTTCGAGGCTGCTAAATATTACAAATTAGCGGCAGATAAAGGAAACGCTCTCGCACAATACTGTTACGGGCAATGCTTATTTGACGGTAGGGGAGTGACTAAAAATTCAGCCGAGGCTGCTAAGTACTTTGGATTAGCTGCAGATCAGAAGTACGCTCCCGCACTAAACGGAGAGGGAATGGACCCAAATCTAGTCAAGGTTGCTAGGTACTATAAATCTGCTGCAGATCAAGGGCACACCTTCGCACAACTCAGTTATGGAAAATGTTTAGAGGAAGGGCTTGGTATAATGTGTGATCCCTCTTCCGCCGTTAAATACTATGCATTAGCTGCAGAGAAAGGAGACGCCAGCGGGCAATACAATTACGGGCGATGCTCGTATGATCGAGATGAGGCTGTTAAGTACTATAAATTAGCTGCAGATCAAGGGTACGCCCCCGCGCAATACAGCTACGGGGAATGGTTATATAACAAGGGGAAGGAAATGTCAAAAAGACTTGATTTCAACAATCTACCTAAAGATGTTATCAATTACTGTAAATCAGGTGTGGAATACTATAAATTAGCTGCAGATCAAGGATACGCCCCAGCACAACACAAATACGGACAATGTTTAGATAACAGAAAACATATGAGTTTAACTAGTGCAACTCGAAATCAATATAAGGCAGTTGAGTACTATAAGTTAGCTGCGGATCAAGGATACGCTCCTGCACAATACGATTACGCTCCATTTTGTTATCCCGGCGAGGCAGCTAAATACTATAAATTAGCTGCAGATCAAGGGTTCGCTCCCGCACAATACAGATACGGAATGTTCGTAATGCACGGACGCGGTATAAACGTTAATATTCAAGAGGGTGCTAAGTATTTAAAATTAGCCGCAGATAACAGGTACGTATCCGCACAATTACGTTACGGACAATGCTTGGAAGTAGGATGTGGTGTGGAAGAAGATTTAAGCAAGGCAGCGGAGTATTTTCGCGATGCAGTTGATGACGTAGATGATTTTCGCCATGTTTATGACGTAACAGATGAATTCGATCCATATACAACTCATATGGCAGAACACCGATCAATAGAATTGAGAAGAAAATTTCCAGATATTGCTGAGTATTACAGATTAGATATGATAAAGAGTATAGCGTTCGCACTGCTCAAGTACGGGAAATGTCTAGAAAAAGGACGTGGCGTGAAGGAAAACCTCGAGAGGGCTAATCGGTACTTCGAATTAGCTGAAATGCATATGTTGGAAGATAAACTCAGTGAAAGGTACTTTGACGGACATGGTTTGAGTGGGAGTATTGCGCGTTGCAGACAAAAAGCAAATGACGGGGATGATACGTCACTAAAAGGTTACTATGAGTTGGCAGAGGGACTTATTCGTTCAGAGATAAATAAATTCGTCGAGGAAGCTAAGCGTTACAAATCAGCTGCAGATAAAGGGGATATGGAATCACAATACCGTTATGGAGTATGCTTACAAGAGGGAAAGGGTGTAACTCAGGATTTCGCTATGGCTGCTCATTATTTCAATTTAGCTGGAAAGAAAGGGCATAAGTCCGCACTCACGCAGGCCCAGTCGTGCGAAAGGATGATGCTACATAAGACAGAAAGGCGCTGAAAATGTTCACCGAACTTTTGGCGTAAAACGCTAGAAAGATAATCGTTGAAAATATTATGGAGAAAGCTTGCAAAAGTTTTTCCTATACATCGGGGGAGCCAATGATGGCGGGGCAAAAGCTAAGGATTTAAGCGTTTTTTGGGCCTTATTACCTGCAATCTTTGGAGGCTCCGGGGTACCCACTCCCCAAAAACTTACAGATTTTATTGGACCAAACGCTCACGATCCTCAGCGTTTGATCTGTAATATTTTGGTATTTAGATGTAAGTGGTGCCTGTTCGTGAATTACATGTCTTTTTATAATGATTGTTTTTTGGTATAAAGATAAGAGGGTCGGCTTAATTGTTGTCCAATCCGACTAGGAGTATAGCTCAGCTGGTAGAGCGTCGGTCTCCAAAACCGAAGGTCGTGGGTTCAAAGCCTACTACTCCTGCCAAAGAAAAAAAAGATGCATAATACGCAAGGATATACTATGAGTCAAAAAGAACCAGCTAGTAAAGAACCGTTGTTAAAACGCACAGTTAAGTTTATACATGAGGTCCGCAAAGAGGTATCGCAAGTCGTCTGGCCAACTAGGCGTGACGCAGGGATTACTACGATTATCGTGTGCATTTTTGCATCTCTTATGTCGCTTTATTTGCTATTGGTTGATCAAAGCGTACTATACCTAGTGCAAGCGATAATGAACTAGAGGATCAGAATGGAAAGCACAAAATGGTACGTCGTGAGCGTTTATTCTGGGTTGGAGAACGGTGTTGTCGACGCTATAAAAACTTTAGCAGCAAGGAAAGGGCTGATTGACCAGATTGAGGACATAATTGTCCCGACTGAGGAAACTGTCGAAGTGCGTCGCGGGACGAAGGTTACCGTTAACCGCAGTTATTTCCCTGGCTATGTTCTGCTGAAGGCCAATTTGACGGATGAGTTGTGGAGCTTGATCTGCAGCGTGCCGCGTGTAAACGGGTTCCTTGGAGCGAAGAAGCCTTTGCCTGTTTCGGAATCGGAGATCTCCAGAATATTTGCACAAGTCAAAGAGTCGCACGAACGTCCACGAAATAAGCTGTCGTTTGAGGTTGGTGAGGTCGTAAAGGTTACGGATGGGCCGTTTACGTCGTTCTCTGGGGCAATCGAGGCTGTGGACTCGCTAAAGGAGCGTTTGACTGTGTCGGTGATGATATTCGGACGTCCGACGCCAATAGAACTAGAGTATAGCCAAGTAGAAAAGGGCTAGATCACATTACATTTCGTCGTTTATTAAAGTATTTTTTTTTATAACTTGTTAGCGCAAAAGTGAATTTGTTGCGCTTGTGTCTGTCCCGTCGAGATATTACGGATCATTTGGGGAAGGACCGGTGCTTGCAATCCTTCATTTTCTGGGCCGCAATATTTGGGCCCGTAGGAAAGTGGTCTTCTTAAAATAGTTCTTTTAGTAGTTTATCGATCTTCTTTCTTGGGCTGAACATTGGCTTCTGTTCCTAGCGACTTAAGCAATTCAATTGCATCTGTACAATGTTTTGTTATTTAGACAAAAGGTAGACAGTCCATAGATTATTGCAATTTTCACAAATATAACTAGTGTTATTATCGAGTATTGCGACGTATACTTTGATCGAGTATATTTAGTATTAGATAGGTATTAATTTTGAGGACAAAGATGATTTTGAATAACCACATAACTAAAGGAGCGCGGCTGAAATGTTGCGCTCTGTTATTTTTGTGCAGCATTTGCGGTGCTGGAACGAGTGAGGTTGAGGCTCATTTCCCTGGTTTTGTTGGATTAGAGTCAGTATATACTGTAACCCCCGATCATTCTACTAATGCTACAAAAATAAAGGCAGAGCTAATTTCTGCACGTGAAAAGAGGTTAACGACGAAGAAAGTACTCAATAATTTAGTACGAACTTTATGGAGAAACGCAGATAGAAAAGTTTCAATAAGAGAGAAATGTTTGTCAACAGGAACACCTGATTTGTACAAGGATCCGACTAGTGAAGAAGGTAAGGAGTTAAAGCAAATTGAACAAGAGCAAGTAGAGTTAAATAAACGAATAGATGAGGCGAGACAAGCATATACGCTAGCGAGGACACAACACATAGACGCAGCTGTACGGTATAGAGATGCTGTAGGACCATATGACATGGCAGAAGCAAGACAACGTAGGGATGATGTAATGAAGTCGGAAGTTGTGGAAGCAGTAACATCAGAAGAGCATGATGTTATGTCGGATGAGCACCATGTTATGTGTAAGGAGAATGTTACTTATTGCGATTCCTATTAGGTGCGCTTTTTTTACAATTCTTTCTGTAGCTTTTTAACATGTTGCCGAATTACTTTTTCATTATGGGGCTGAACATTAGCTTCGGTTTCGGGTGACTTAAGTAATTCGTTGGCTCTCAGGATCACCACCTTTGGCGGTATTGCAAGCTGCGACATGAAATCCTGCTGGACCGTGCAGCTCTACAATGATCGTGGACCAGCCAATATACAGGCAATGAGTATCATCATCCTGCAAGTAATGGGTGGTGGTTATTTTTTTTAAGAAGACATCGTTACTTCTTAATTGTAAATAAAGAGTATTCACTTCGGATTTAGTCTTTTATACTTTCATCTAGAAAATGTAGATTAAATCGTGATAAATTGTTGCGTTACATGAGCTAATTAGATATATTTTACTTCAGGTAAACACTTTCCCTAAAGGATTAAATATGATTTTGAATAACTACGTAACTAAAGGTGCATTGTTAAAACGTTGTGCTCTGTTGTTTTTGTGCAGCGTTGGCTGTGGTGGCGCTATGCAGGCTTATTCCCCTGATTTTGCTGGATTGGAGGCGGAGGCAGCCTATCGGGGGGATCCCGCCAATTTGGCCAATATTGCTGGAGTAACGGGCAGACTAATTTTCGCACGTAACGAGAGGCTAGACAAATGGGCAGAGTTCAACAAATTGGTAGTAACTCTATGGGGCAAAGCGGCCAGAAAAGCTTCAATAAGGCATTCTACAACGCCTGAACGTGTTAATGAGTTCAATCAAATTGAACAAGAACTAGCAGTGCTAAACCAACAAAGGGATAATGCAAGGACATTGTATAACCAGGCAGTAGAACAACATCATGAAGCAGCCTTGGCATATAGAGAGGCTGTAAGACCATATGACGTTGCAGTAGCAAATCAACTGAGAAAGAAAATTGATACAGATATGGTTATAGAAAAAGACATACGGAGGGAAGAGTTTTTTATCATGTTGGAAGAGCACGACATTATGTGTGAAGATGAGACTAATTATGGCGAACACTATGATGAAGACGACGAGTACCTGTCACAGGAATAGGGACAGTAGAATTGCCAGCGTTTGTTGCGTGAAACTCCCGTAGTCCCTTGGGTATAATGTATGACCATATTAGAAGGAAATACGGGTGTGATATCTAAAACAGTTCCTTCTGTAGCTTGTTAATATGTTGCCGAATTACTTTTTCATTCTTAGGCTGAACGTTGACTTCTGTTTCGAGTGACTTAAGTAATTCGCTTGCTCTCAGGATCACCACCTTTGGAAGCCCTGCAAGCTGTGCGACGTGAATCCCGTAGGACTTATGCGCGCAGCCATCTATGATTTTATGCTGGAATATCACTTTGTCCTCCCATTCATGAATCGCAGCCGTTACTGGAACTACTCCGGGAAATGCGTCAGATAGCTTTGTCAATTCGTGGTAGTGTGTTGCGAAGAGCGTTCTGCACTGAATCGTCTGATATAAATATTCGCTAACTGACCATGCAATTGACAGCCCATCATAAGTCGCTGTTCCGCGCCCAATCTCATCCAGTATTACCAAAGATTTGTTTGTTGCTTGGTGTAAAATTGCGGCGGTTTCGATCATCTCAACCATAAAGGTCGAACGCCCCGAAGCCAAATCATCGGATGCACCAATCCTGCTGAAGATTTTGTCGACTATGCCGATCAACGCCTTCTCTGCTGGGACGAAGAAACCCATTTGCGCCATAATTATAATCAGCGCAATTTGACGCAAGTACGTGCTTTTGCCCGCCATATTTGGTCCTGTAACAAGCAAAAATCTTCGTTTTTCGTAATCCAAATTGCAATCGTTCGCAGTAAAGTGCTCTTCCTTATTTTTGAAGGATTGCTCTACAACAGGGTGGCGTCCGGAAATGATGGACAGCTCCGGTTGCGTAGAAAACTGCGGACGAACATACTTGTTAACCGAAGCTAGCTCTGCTCCTGACGTAACGACATCTATGTACGCAAGGGTCTCGGACGTTGCGATTATGCTCTCTCGCATTGTTAAAATCTGAGTTACAAACGAATCAAATATCTCCAACTCTCTGTTCAAGTAAGACGCTTCAGCCTTGTCTATGCGCTGTTCCAAGTCCATAAGCTCGCTTGTCGTGTACCTCGTGCAATTAGTGAGCGTTTGCTTGTGAATAAAATCAAACGGAACCTTAGATACTTGGGATGTACTAACCTCGACATAGATCCCCCAAACATTATTTTTGCGAATCTTTAGATTATTGATTCCCGTTTGTTGGATATATTGGTTTTGCAAATTTTGTAAATTTTCCGAGACATGGTCACGTAAATTACGAAAATCATCCAAAATTGGATCAAAACCATCTTCTATAAAATTCCCATCCCTTGCTTGTGTAGGAAGATCTTCCTTGAATGCCTTGCGTAGCTCAAAGATCAATTCACTAAAGTCCGTCGTCACCTCGACCCCGCACTGCTCCGTTTCGGCAAGCAACGACTTAATCATTTGATTTCGTTCCAGCGCAAAACGCAAAGCCCCAATATCCCTTGGTGTCATGCGCTTTAGCGCGATCCTCGATAAAATTCGCTCTATGTCTGGTAAGTTTTTCAAGAAATCGCGAATTCCTTTTCTTATTTGTGAATTATTCAAAAAGAACTCTACGTCATCTAAACGGTGTTCTATTTTCGAAATATCTAATAGTGGTGCTGAAATCCACTTCAAAAGAAGGCGGCGTCCCGCTGCTGTTTCTGTTTTGTTAATGGCGGCGAACAAAGAACTGTTTTTTTGATCAGAAACCGACGTTACCAGCTCCAAGTTGCGCCGCGTTGCCATATCTATCGACAAAAACTCCCTAGAGTGGATCATTTGTGGCGCAGACAACGACAAATTCCGACAACATTGAGTAGACACAATATAGTCAACAAGTATACCGGCTGCTTGTAGCTCATGAGGAGACATATCTCCAAATACATCCAGCGTCTGTACATTATATATAGACTGAAGCAAATACGCTGCATTTAACGTTTTAAACTTAGCATTGGGCAAGATCGTTAGCTTTTTCTTCCATGGTTCGAAAGTCATCTGCATCGCAGCGAACATATCATCTGAGACGAGAATTTCCGACGGACTCCACCGGGCCAGCACGTCACTAAGGCTTTTGCCGGTAGTTTCTTCTATCCCAAAAAAACCTGTCGAAATATCTGCAACGGCTACCGCCACTGCACCATTGGATGACAAGTATGCCGCAACAATGTAATTGTTCTCTCCAGGAAGCAATCCTTCCTCTGTTAATGTGCCACTCGTTACAATGCGCGTTATATCACGTGCAAGGGGCCCTTTGGATCCGCGCTTTTTGGCTTCTTCCGGGGTCTCAACTTGGTCGCAGATAACCACGCGGTAGCCCTTTTGGATAAGCTTTGCAAGATATAGCTCATACGCGTGCACAGGAACGCCACACATGGGGACTTCCCGTCCACCTTGCTTGCCACGCGTAGTCAACGCGATATCAAGCGCCCCAGATGCTGTAACTGCATCGTCAAAGAATAACTCAAAAAAATCCCCCAATCTGTAAAATAACAGACTATCGGGGTATTGCTTTTTTATTGCAACGTATTGTTGCATTGTAGGGCTTAGAGAGTTCTCATCCATTATTGTGAACGCACCCCACTTAAGACTTCAACGCTTGCATATATGTCTCAAGGAGTTCCTCTTCCTCAAGTACGTCCTCGTATTTCATGCTGCGTATCTTTAGCACCTTACGCATGATTTTCGGGTCAAACCCTTCCGATTTCGCTTCTCCGTATACGTCGCGTATGTAGTTGCCTATTGTACTCTTCTCTTCCTCAAGTTTTTCCAACCGTTCAATAAAAGACTTCAACTCGTCTGATGAAATAGAATTGATGCTTCCTGATGTTTCTTTAGATTGATCGCTCATAACAAAAACAAATGGTTCTTTCTCAAAAATCGTTTATTTGATTGTAACCAATTATACGGAATGTCTTCTATCAAAAAAACGAGGATGATGAACTTTATTTCGAATTTTGTGCACTTTACCCACTTCCTAAATATTGCTGAGTCAGATACGTGCTGGGGCCTCAAACATTGGGGACCAGACTGAACAATCGTAAGCCTTTGTCATGTTAGACAGTCCGTAATCTTTTGGGGAGGACATATAACGTGACTAATGCGTTGGATAAAATGGCTGCTAACTCCATTTTGGGGCTAAAATCCTAAGAAATTTCGGAAAATCCATAACAAAAACATTGACCGTAAACAAGCCTAATGACTAATATGCAGACAGGAGTGTTTTTGGAGATATTAAAGATGAACAAAGGTGAATTAGTTTCTAGCGTGAGTGATAAGTGCGGGTTGACGAAAGTCGACGCAGAGAGGGCGTTGGAGGCTGTGTTTAACTCGATAGTTGAGTCGCTAAAACAAGGCGACGAGGTCCGTCTGGTTGGGTTTGGGTCTTTTTTGTGCGTAGACAAGCCGGCAGCGGAAGGACGGAATCCTCGGACTGGAGAGAAGATTCACATTCCAGCCCATCGTTCGCCAAAGTTTCGGGCAGGAAAGCTCCTGAAAGAGGCGCTTGGTGGTGCGTAAGGCTCGCTGGCGGTAGCGGTGCTTGGGAGGGCGTTATGCTGCGGTGGCGTGTAGTTCGTTGGGGGGATTTGTCCGCGTGGTTGTTTTGGCGTGGTGTTGGGGGGAGTCGAATCCGCCGCTTGCGGTGTTGCTGTATTGTAAAGGTCTCGCTGCTTTTACTACTGGTGAGGAGCCGTTAGCGCGCCATCTCCTCCCTTCATCCTAACACAAAAAGGTTAATGGACCGTTAATGACCGGATTTGAATTAAAAGTCATATATCTTGTATTCATTATTCCTTAACTTTTTTCTGATAGGATAGAAGGTGGTGGTTGGGGGGGAGGCTTCCTTCTCCCATTCGCACCCTTCAGATTTTAGTTATGCCCATACCCCAAAAAATTGCGGACTTTTTTAACATCAACTGACCTGCCGGAGTTAACTTTTGCCGCCGACAATGCGCTTCCCTATGCAGTTATTATACGACTGGTGTATTTCTTTCCGTGCCGAAGTTAATGTCTACAAAACTGGCAGAGGTGCTTTTGTCTGACGACCAAAAGGGGTATTCACATCAGGTAAAGGTAGTGGCTGAGGAAGTTGTCAAATGTCCCTAATCTTTGGGGAGTGTGTACATTCTTTTTGGATACTACTTTTTTAGTTCTTCAAGCTCTGATATGCGAAAACCTGTGCATTTGGCGATCATACTTATCGGTGCACCTTCTGAGAGAAGCGCTCGTGCTATTTCGAGCTTGCCCCTTTGCTCTCCGATTTGCATTCCCCTTTGCTCGCCAATCTGTATGCCCCTTTGCTCGCCGATCTGTATGCCCCTCTGCTCAGCGACGTCTGCAGCGTAGCCCACTGCAGAAAGGTGATCCAATCTATATTTCTCCTGAGCCCACAGCAATTCTTGCGTTTCTTTATCTGCAATTATTTCTTTATACATATCAACTGTCTCCTTTATTACTGCATCAACCTTTGCGACTTTT
>JAISRQ010000078.1 GCA_031273545.1 Holosporales bacterium | reverse complement strand
TTCTGTCTATATACCGTTTACATTAACTTGATTTGACAAACATCAAAAAGATTATGTATTATGTAGTAAGTGACGTGCTTTTTGGGGCTACCCCTTATGACAATATTTTCGTTTCGTTCTGTGTGCCATGCTATTTGCTGCGCAGCTTTTTTGCTCTTATCAGGCTGTGGAAAGAAGGATCCGCCCCTGATCGTCCTTACTACTGGGACTAATGCTCCGTTTTCCATTGCTGACAAAAATAATAATCTATCCGGTTTTGATATTGACTTAATTAGGTTAGTAGCAGGGTCAATCGGCAGAGAAATAGAGATAAAATGTGTTCCTTTTGATGAGATCCTTACGCAAGTGCAGACCAGAAAGGGCGATATCGCAATCGGCGCAATCTCGATTACAGACGAGCGCATGAAGTCTGTGGACTTTTCGCCTCCTTACCACGAAGGCGGATTTGCCATGGTTATGCTTGAGACAACATCAGGAGAACTCAAGGATTTGAGCGACAAAACGGTTGGCGTCGGAGAAGGGACTTGGCAAGAGGGCGTAGTTAAGGCGTTTTGCATCAGTACTCCAAACTTGTTCGTGAGAAGCGTGAAGAGTTCCCAGTTTGACGACATTGTGTCAAAAATTCGCTCTGGAGAGCTAGCTGCGTTCGTCCTTGATGCAGATTCAGCAAAATATCTCGTGGCTCATACTCAAGGGTTCAAGGTCGTTCCGTTGGAGATAGGAATTCTCGGAATGGGTATCGTTACCGCCAAAGGGTCCCACCATACTAAGATCGTGTCGGATGCTCTAGCCAAGAACAGTGAGCAAATAGTGAGCTTGAAAGCGAAGTGGTTTTCGGCCGCAGCGAAATAAAGTACGCCCCCCCTCGTTAGAGCCGACGGATGTTTCTCTGTCGACTCTGCACGGGAAGAAAATGCCCCAGCTTATTCTAAAAGGCCGTGCTTCCTTCTCGTTAAGGCCAAGATTATGCCCATGGCGACCCCAACGGCAATCATAGACGACCCCCCGTAGCTAACAAAAGGTAGCGTCATTCCTTTTGTAGGGATAAGTTTTATTGCAGTAGACATGTTGATGAATGCTTGCAAACCAAGCTGAACAGCTAACCCCGTAACCGCAAATATTGAGAAAATGTCTTGATTTTCTAGCGCTGTAAGCAATGACCTTATTACGATAAAACCAAATAAACACACAATAAATGCACATAGGAATATGCCGTATTCCTCCCCAGCTACAGAAAAAACAAAGTCTGAGTGCGCGTCCGGAACCAAACGCTTTATCACGCCTTCTCCGGGACCACACCCGAACCACCCCCCATGATGGAATGCCTCTATCGATTGGCGAATCTGATACAGCTGATCCGGATCCCCTTGCTCGGGATAAAAAAACGCATTTACGCGGTTTGCTACATGCGGCAAAAATAAGTACGACAAAGCAAAGCTCGTTACGCCGAAGACACTTGCGCTGATTACCCAAATAAGTGGCATGCCGGCTATGAATATCTGAACGAGGCACGACGCAAGAATAATAAATGTCATCCCTATGTCCGGTTGACAAGCCGTCAGAGCAACAACCGCAGCAGTAATAATTAGCGAGATTTTTATTCCAGAAAAACCCGGGTCCATTTGCCTCTCCGTAAGTAACCATGCAACTACCACTAGTAAGGCCGGCTTAACGAACTCCGACGGTTGTATCGACATTCCGAAAAAAACTAACCAACGTTTAGAACCTTTTACTTCATGCCCAAACAAAAACACACAAATTAATGCGATGACACCAATAACGAATATTGATGCAGCGAATTTGCGGATATTTGACGGACTCAACAAAGATACGGCGACCATCGCACAAGCAGACAAGGGAACCATTAACAAGTGTCTTTTTACAAAGAAATAACGGCTGAACCCCATTCGCATGGCAGTGCACGGACTAGCAGAGACGCTCAGCACAATGCCTATGGCGATCAACAAAAGGGTTGCCCCCAATAGCCAGTGGTCGACGGTCCACCACCAACGCCCCAGCACGCTTACGTCACGACGAACGAATTTATCCATATTATAACGACCATAATTACAGTGACTTAACTCTAATTTCCCGTGTTCAGTAAATTATTTACTAACAACCTAAACATATCGCCACGCTCTTCGTAATCTTTGAATTGATCAAAACTAGCACATGCAGGAGACAGTAACACAATGGGACTGCCTGGCGAAATGGATGCGTCACTTGATGATGGAGATAACGCCGAAGAGGAAGGTAGCAATGAAGACGACGTTTTGCGCAAAATAGATAGCATCGGCGCACATGAGCCCGCAGCGAGCACATTCTCCGGTCCAGAAGCGAGCGACTGCGCCGCAGCCAACGCACATCCAAACGCGTTTGCTAAGTCATTACATATTGTGTGTCTTCTATCCCCCAACTCTTCGGCAAACCTTTCGGACGCCTCCCCTATCAGGAATACGTCTTGAACGTCGTTCATAAACTCAACAGCAGGAGAGATCCCGTCACTTTTTGCCCTTCCGCCAGCAATTAAAAAGATTTTGCAGCCCTTAAAACAGTTTAACGCCTTTATGAGAGATTCCGCATTCGTTGCTTTGCTGTCGTTTACAAAAATTATGTTACCTAGGTTTCCAACTATCTCAGTCCTATGAGGCAAGCCTTTTAGCGATTGAATTAGACTCTTGGTATACGGAAAGTTCAAATGAGCTCCAATCATATACGCCATTGCCATATTCATCCAATTGTGCTGCCCCAATAAGTTGCGATTCAAAGCGAAATTCACGCAAACTCCATCACTAAGCCGCATGCAGCCTTTGGAATCAATAAATATGCTCTCACGATTATCCTTTGCTGAGAACGGCAACGAGTAGCCTCCGCCTCCCCGTTCCTCAAGTTCGTTATATATTTGCTTGGAAAATTTATCATCAACATTAATGAACGCATTTATTCCTTTTCGTGCAAATATTTTCTTTTTAGCTTTTACGTAATTTTCAAACGACCCGTGGCGTTCCAAGTGGTCTGGCGTGATGTTTGTTAATATGCCGACGTCTAAGCCCAATGTATGCGAAAGTTCCAGTTGATATGACGAAAGCTCCAAAATATACACTGGAGACGAGCTAAACAAGGTATTGCGCGTCAAAGACAAGAAATTTTCGTCAAAATCATCATCCTCCTCCTCTTCATAATCCCCGTCGTAACCCTCTTCCTCATCATAGCCATCATGATCACCACAACATTTACCATTCTGACAACAACCATGATGATCCTCACATCCACAACTGCACGAATGTTCTGTCGATTCTATTGGTGCATTTAAATCGTAATTTAGCGGAAAAATAGGCAAGCTTAAGGCTGGAGTTCCAATATTTCCGCCAACGAATACATCTTCGAATTGCGTTTTCAGAATTTGACTAATTAACGACACCGTAGTTGATTTGCCGTTAGTTCCCGTTACTCCAATAATAAGAGGAACATACTTTTTTAAGGTCAAATAATATTCACCAGATCTGCAAACGGAACCATAACGTTGCAGAAGAGGAACAGACTTCCAGGCATGGCGCACAGACTGGACGAATATGTCTATATCGCTAAAAATCGGGATGCCACGCTCTTTTGAAACCAAAGCAACAGGATGATCAAAAGGCACGCCTGGGCTTTGTACAACAAATAAAACCTGTGCGAAATCTATATCATTTATATTAGATCTAACGTTTGTGTTATCACCTGAGACGCCATTTACTACATTCGCGTTGTCGTCGAACTTCAAAACACTAACGTTATGCTTCGCAAAAAACTCACACGCCGCGAGTCCTGTTTTTCCGAGGCCAAGAATGAGCACAGACTTAGGAGGCTTTGTTGTTGACTCTGTCTTGTTCTGGTTAAGAAGGGATATGAATGAAACGCTATCTTCTGCGTCTGAATTTAATCCTGTGCTTGGCCCTAATAATTGCTCTCCTGATCTGCCTGACGCAGGCGCAGTGTTTGGTTCGTTTGCTTTACTGTTCATATTTTTCCTGTGTCACACGCATTTACATTATTGCATTCTATACGAATAGCTCCCGATTCGCTACATTGGTTAATGAAGGATACGCACATTTCGGAACCACAAATGAGTGCGAACAAGAAATTGAAATCACAAGCATTCGCTGTGCTAAAAGTCCACAATCATTTGGAGAGTAGATACATTTGCCTCATTTGACTTGCCGCACTTAGTATTCATCCTTTTGCGCTAGCTGCTTCATTCAGACTACGCGCCACGTCGAATAGATCATTACCGTTGATATACTTAAACTTTGGATCAAGCACACATCTACGCTCACATTCATTGATAACTAATTCTTCGTATTCTTTGGGACATTGTTTGCAGCAGAGCAAATTAAATACTACGCCGCCAAGGAATTTACCATATTTTTTGGAATGGACGCTTTCTTTGAGGCTATCAATAATTGAACTGTCAAAATCCACTAAACTAGTATATGGACGAAAACGCCAACACGCCCGAAGAATGTCACATCGAACATCTCGTATACTGTAACCACCGTCCACGTCATACGCTGAAAGCAGCCGAGTCATGAGATCAGGAAATATACGTGGTTTGATTCGTAGTGCTTTTTCCATCACATCCAAAAAGAAGTCTAGTTCAGGGCAAAAACGCTCTGTACACCATGCAATTAATTTATCCAAATCATCAGACGCTCCGCCCCAATCCATAACAGACAAGACATTGTCGCCGTACATTACATTCCGCAACGAAAAATCTCCATGTTTAATACCCATTTCATTAAAAAGTCGAAAAGCCTCAACGTATCCATCATACGCAATTTTTGCTACATCTCGTTCCCCTCTGCATATAGCGTTTTCTGATAACGAAATTAGTGTTTTACCCGGCGCCATTTTCATGAACTGAAATCCTACATAATTGGGATTGCTGCTTTCAACGTCTAATGCGTCTTCCAAAACTTCTTCGCTAGAATATGGGTCAATGCAGCTAAAACCAGAAACCATTTTTTGATTGGAAATATCGGCAATTCCAATTTTCACGGGAAATATAGCTTGAATACGCGTCCCGTTTACTGTCCCAAGTTCAACAACGCCATTGGGGTGATCTTTGCCAATTAGCCTAATAAGAAAAGAAGCATTATTAATCTCTACGTTGAATGGATCTTTATTAATTTTTAAAAAATAATACTCATCTCCCGCCCTTATTTTTAATAACTGTGGCAAATGGCATCCAGCAACACATTCGCGTCTCTGACGATAATTCACTGGATAGATCAGCACGCTAGCAGGCACAACGTCCGCCTCACACTGCTTCTGTCCTCCGACCTCCGATTCAGCATACACAATGTTCGACGTAGGGAAATTCAGCGCTTCAGCTACAAATTCCTTAATTACTTCGCATGAGACTTTCTTTGATTGTTGCGAACTTTTGCCAGAACGAAAAGCAACAGCATCGCTCACCATCGGCACACAAAATAAAACAACAGCAAATTTACAAATGTATCTAATCAGCAGTGACATGAAACATCCTTTTAAATAGGTTCACCTATGCTTTTATATAATAGCTTTTTTTCGTATTTCAACTTATGGGGATTTTGCATGCAGACAGTTTTTCATTTACCTTTGGCATAACTATCTCATCAAAAATGCGCTCAATATTTTGCATATCCTCGTCCTGAATCATCACTCTTAAAAGTGGTTCCGTCCCAGATTTCCTGATGACAACGCAACCATCCCCTTGAACCTGTTGCATAATTTCATCTTGCAAATCTTTGATAAACGAACCCGTAATAGATGCATTTATTGCGAAATTTTTAGTAACTTGAGGACACGGGACATACAGCGGGAACAGATCATCCAGACCCACTCCTTGTTCTCTCGCAATGCCAAGCACCTGCAACGCCGCAATTATTCCATCTCCAGTAGTCGTGTAATCGCTCAGTATTATGTGCCCAGATTCTTCGCCGCCTAAATTGCTTTGAGTTTTCCGCATAAGATCCACAACATTTTTATCGCCAACTTTTGCTTCAAAGTGTTCAATGTTTAAGCTTTTTAAATACTTTTTTAATCCAATATTTGACATGCATGTCGATACAACTCCATTCGTTAATCGGCGGAGCCCCTCGACATTTTGCGAAAAACCGGCCCAATTTTTGGCAATCAACGCCAAAATTTGATCCCCATTAATAATCTGGCCTATCTTTGTCGTAAGCAGCAGCCGATCCGCATCCCCGTCCAACGCAATCCCCACATCCGCGCCAACGGCACTTAAGCATTCCTGCATTGGCTTAGGGTAAAGCGCTCCGCAATGGTCGTTTATATTGCGTCCGTTTGGCGCGTCCCCAAGCGGAATTACCGTCGCCCCAAGCTCCCAAAAGATACGCGGCGCAACTTTATACGCAGCTCCGTTGGCGCAATCTAATACAACTTTTACTTCACTTAAGTCGTATTTCTTTGGAAATGTAGATTTTGCAAACTCAACATAGCGCCCCGCCGCATCGTCCAACCGTATGGACTTTCCGCATTCCTTTGTTGCGTTTGCTGACGAATCGGACTTTTGCCTCCCCCCTTTCGCTGCCCCATTTCCCGCGTCATATTCACATCCATTTCCTGCACCGTATTCCCCTGTGCTCGGAGATTCAGCCCTGTTCTCCATCAATCTTTCAATCAATCCTTCTATTTCTTCCTCCACCTCCGAAGAAAATTTTACGCCGTCCTCGTCAAAAAACTTTATTCCGTTGTCAAAATACGGGTTATGAGATGCGGAAATCATGATGCCCACATCCGCGCGCAAGGACCTCGCTAACATTGCAATCGCAGGCGTCGGCACAGGGCCCAGCATGATTACGTTCGCGCCCTCCGACACCAACCCCGAAACAAGCGCCGACTCAATCATATAGCCAGACAGCCGCGTATCTTTCCCGATGACTACCGTAAATTGATGATTCGCATGATCTACATACGGGTTAAAATGCTTATGAGGTAAAGGGCGCACCTCATCTACCCCCTCACAAAATAATTGCGGACTTTTAGTAAGAGCAAACTCCCGTGATTTTTCAGTTTCTTGTCCGCATTCATTAGAAACCCCGGTATATATAGACTTTCTTTTCCGGGAAGAAGCGCTGTTTTTTTGAAAATAAATTGCGACGGCGCGCCCAACTTGCACGATTACATCCGGCGTCATTGGCCACGCATTAGCCTGCCCTCGAATTCCATCTGTTCCAAACAACCTTTTCATAGCAAATCCGGATCATCAGGAAGCGCCCCTTTTACTTTCTTAATCACGGTTTTTGTGGTGCGTCTCTTGGACGTAGACGAACTCGATGTCGTGACACCTTCCTCTGTGTTTTTCGCTGGCTCATGTTCTTCTTCTTCTAAAATTGGCGGAAGTGTCTCCCCATTGCACACAAGCTTAATCTCTTCCCCCGTAAGAGTTTCTCGATCTAGCAACGCGTTCGCCAAATCGTGCAACTGCTTTTGGTGTTCAATCAAGATAGCGCGAGTCTTCTCATAACAAGACGTGAGAATGGCGCTGACCTCCTCGTCCACAATCCGCGAAGTTGAATCAGAAATCTCTCTCACCCCGTAAGATTCAATAAAGTCGCAATTTTGAAAACCAAGGCGTTCGCTCATCCCCCACTCAGTCACCATCCTGCGAGCCAAACTTGTTGCGGCTTTTATATCTGAAGCGGCACCGGTTGTAACGCGGTGTTTGCCAAATGTCATTTCCTCAGAGATTTTTCCGCCCATGGTAGTCATAATGTTCGACTGTAACGCCTCAAACGTAACAGACACTCGGTCCGTCTCCGGCAAATTGACAACCATACCAAGCGTATTCCCACGTGGGATGATCGTTGCCTTGTGTATAGGGTCGGACCCTGGAGTAAAAAGAGACACGATCGCGTGCCCAGCTTCGTGGAAGGCCGTAAGTTTCTTTTCCTCGTCTGTCATAACCCAGGAACGCCGCTCGGATCCCATGAGGACTTTGTCCTTAGCCTCTTCGAAGTTTTTCATTGTGACGTTCGCCTGCCCACGCTTTGCGGCCATAAGGGCAGCCTCGTTCACCAAGTTTGCTAAGTCGGCCCCCGAAAAACCTGGGGTCCCGCGCGCGAGTATATCCTTGCGAACAGAGCTATCCAGCGGCACTTTGGCCGTATGTACGCTTAGTATTTTTTCCCTCCCCTTTAAGTCAGGGAGAGGGACGACCACGCGCCTGTCAAATCGCCCAGGACGCAAAAGCGCGTTATCAAGGACGTCAGCCCTGTTTGTTGCAGCAACGACTATAACAGTTTGGGACACATCGAAACCATCCATTTCGACAAGCATTTGATTCAAAGTTTGTTCTCTTTCGTCGTTTCCTCCACCATACCCAGAACCACGGCGACGGCCAACTGCGTCGATTTCGTCAATAAAGATTATACTGGGGCTGTTTTTCTTCGCTTGGCCAAATAAATCTCGAACCCGGCTTGCTCCTACGCCAACGAACACTTCGACGAAGTCTGAGCCTGCCATACTATAAAACGGGACGCCAGCCTCGCCAGCGATTGCTCTTCCCAATAAAGTTTTGCCAGTCCCAGGAGGACCAACCAACAAGATACCTTTGGGAATTTTCCCTCCGAGTTTCTGGAATTTTTGTGTATCCTTTAGGAAATCAACGACCTCTTGAAGCTCTTGTTTGGCCTCATCCACCCCGGCAACATCTTCAAACCGGGTCATCACGGTTTTATCCTCCACAATTTTTGCAGAAGATTTTCCAAAGCCAATCGCCTTATTTCCATTAGATTGCATTTGGCGAATTGAATAAAAAACTAAGCCGACCAATACGAGCAAAGGAATCCAAGGAATTATAAAAGCCCAGAAAGAATATCCAGATTCCACAGGTTTGGCGATTACGTTTACCCCGTGGTTGACCATGTCTTGTAGTAATGCCGGGCTGTGAAACGGCACGTACGTAGAAAACTCTTCGCCCTTTTTTGTTTTTCCCACAATTTTTTGCCCTTGAACTGTGACTTCTGCCACATCTCCAGAGTTGACTGATTCGACAAAACGTGAGTACGTTAGACAATTTTCAGCCATCTTTTCGCTTTGTTCTGTGAAAAAGCTCACGCCAACAAAGATTGTCACGAAAAGAACCGACCAAATTAAAAAATTACGCGCAGTTGCTGACAAAATTGCCTCTATGTTTTGTTAAAATCCACCAAACACTCCCATGTTACGAAATTCGCAGAAGAATGTAACGTCGAAAATTATATTTACCAAGAATACTCATCTGGTTATGTATCTTACTCCCCCAAAAGATTACGGACTTTTTAACCAAACAAACACTTGTGATTATTCAGTTTATGGTCCACATTTTTTGCCCTCCGGTATACCCCCCAAATGATTGCGGTCGTTTTGGCCCGTAAAACACTTACTATTTTCGATCTTCTTTTCCGCAATCTTTAGGGCCCTCGGCATATACTGCATGGTTGAAATAAAAAATCCGTCCGTCTGCGTCAATCTTATCCCCTGTGAAGAACTATGATCCGGGAAACTTAGGGCGCATTTTCGCCTCCAAACTTCGCGCATATCAACAAAATCAAAACCTGACTGCTGCGCCACGAATGCTTGCACGACATCCTCGTTTTCTGCTTTAAGATAGGAGCACGTTATGTAAACCAATCGTCCCCCTTTTTTTACAAATTTAGCTGCATTTCGCAATATTTTAAGCTGCAATTCTGCAAAAGCAAATATATCTGAGTCACGTAAATGCACTGTTTTATCTGGGTTACGACGGAGCGTCCCGACCCCAGAGCAGGGCGCATCCACGACGACGAGATCAAACGAAGCGAGCGGAATATCTAATTCAGAGCGGAAACTCACGACCGCCTTTGGAATGCGAGAAATTCGTGCGTTGGCCTTTGCAAGCCTAGGCGCATTGACGTCCGTCAGTGTAAGCTCCGCCTTTCCGTTTGTGTCATTCAACATCGCAATCGCCTTGCCGCCCCCGCCTGCGCAATAATCTAACACGCATTCACCTACCCTAGCGTCGCATAAGCGCGAAATTATTTGCGAGCCAAAATCCTGGACCTCGAAGGCGCCGGCTTGATATAAGGCGTCGCGAGTCAAAGGGGCGCGCTTGTGTATTCGTAAGGCGTCGTACGGGAGCTCGTCTACGATGATTCCTTGGCCGCAAAGATGACGAATTACTGCGCTTTTTGTGAAGCCTGCAAATGTATTTACGCGGATATCAACGGAAGGAGGAACGTACGAGGCAACCGAAATTGCAGACTCCTCGCTTGGAAAAGATTCCGTGAATAGCGCCCAAATGCCTGGATGCATGTTCATTTGAGCAGAGATCGGAAATACATCCGAGGAATATGCACTAAGCCGTTCGAACGCTGAGACTAACTTATTTGCCTCAATCATTTCTGTTTTACTTAAAATAACTACTTCTGCTACGCTTGCTAGTTGGTCTGACGAAGTATTCGTGGCAAACTCATCATATCCTTGAGCATCAACCAAAAACGCACATTTCCAATAATTGCGCCAAAAATCGAAAAACGAATCAGACAGGCTTTTTCTTTGTTTGCTTCCAAGATTTCGCTTTTTGCAAAAATTCTGAAAAACCCTGTCAGCAGGGATGCTTTTGTTGCGCAACGCCGCCGCTATAAGCTCCACCAATTTTTCGCGCATAGTATTTTCTCGCATAGATTCAGCTAACACTTCCATCTCTTTATCTTAATCATACCCGTTATTACTTTTTATTCTTCTTTATTCAGACCTACTTCTCTTTTACTCTTTATTTTTTTCTGCGCCTTTCTATTCTCTTCTGTAACTTTACACAGCGATCATATCCAGCTTGTGCTTCCGCATCGCCACTATCCGCAGCAAGTCGATAATACCTAGCCGCCTTGACCAAATTCTTAGGCACACCACTTCCGTCCTCTAAGCATAATCCGTAATTAAATTGCGCGTCTACGTGACCTTGGTCTGCTGCTAACTTATAATACTCTGCAGCCATGACCGAATTCTCAGGCACCACACACCCTCTTTCTAAGCAACACCCATAATCGAATTGTGCTTTAGCGTTACCTTGATCTGCCGACAGTCTATAGTACCTAACAGCTCCAATCAAATCTTTCTCAACACCAATCCCATAAAATAGGCATTTTCCATAAGAGAACTGCGCATTCATCTCATCCTGGTCTGCGGCTAATTTATAATACTTAGCAGCCAAGACCGAATTCTTACCCACTCCAATTCCCTTCTCTAGACACCATCCATAACACAACTGCCCAGCGGGATAATTTTGATCCGCCGCCATTTTATAATACTTCGCAGACTTAACAAAATTCACATCCACGCCACGCCCATTAGATAAGCTGAGACCGTAATTGCATTGCGCGTTTGCGTTACCTTGCTTTGCAGCTAATTTAAAATACTTCGCAGCCTCAACACAATCCTGATTTATGCCAACTGCATTATCTAAACACCAGCCGTATCTGCATTGCGCGATTGGATGCTTTTGATCTGCAGCTAATTTATAATACTTGACAGCCTCAACCAAATCTTTTTTTACGCTAAATCCATAGCGCAAGCAATTTCCGTATTCTAATTGCGCTATCGTATCACCTTGATCCGCAGCTAGTTTATAATACTTAACTTTATCCGCAAAAGTTAGGGGACCTTGGGCATCCTTTAGGCAAATTGGCGGAACTTGTGGAAATACCTGGGGAAAGTATACAGCTTGATCCCTTTCCGCACCTGTAAAAAAGTCAGCCGCGTTAACAGACATGTCAAAAAAACCTGATAAAATAAATGCTCCTGACAAAACGCAAAAAAGAGCTAAGCTTCGAATATTACTGCAATTCATTAATGATGCCTATTATTATAAAAAGATACCCTAATGCTTATTCTATGCAATACCACATCAAAAGTCAACACTATACACAGTTTTCGAAAATGACTCCACGCATATATGATTCGTTCACCCACGCCACGCGTACAAACTCAAATAAACAAACCGCTCCAGAACGGATTGACACCAATTGAAGCGTGTTGCCACAAATAATATTCCTGTAGTACCGTAACATGTTACAACGCGTTACCTGCCTATGTGAGAACTATCATGAGTAATAAATTTTTAATTGTATCTACTATTATAATAAGCGAACTACAGGTTTGTTTGGCATCAAATCAACAAGAAGATTTATCTCGATTGTGGCCTTCTTATGGGTCACCTGAAGAGGAAAGTAGCGATTCAGACGAATATACGCGTGATACATCAACACTCGAGCGGTCGCGAAGGCAAGCTGAAGAACCAATAGCGGCTGAATCATTGATGCCTGAGGGACCATCAACACTACCCAGACAAGCTGATGTCGGAGTGCAACATGTCCCTGCGGCTGAAACATCAGCAGATAGGGTGTCGGACGAAGGAACTTCCGCGATAATACGTTCATTGATCAGGCATTTTCCAGGATTTTGTTTGGGACTAGATAGGGTAATGCGTAGAGTTTCACATTACATTACAGCAATCCTTGATGAATATAATGAACACTGTAGCCCCATGACTGCAGAACCGTTTGAAATTGGTGCGAATGCTGATGTTTTCGCAGGTAGCGATCTTTTTGCTTCACTATTTCCGGCAGAAGAAAGTGACGCAAGCGACTTACCTATCTCGCGTTCAATGAACTTCGCAGAGTTCTACAGCCTTGACTATGCGGAAACGGGGCCTTGGAGGGGCAGATACGATGGAACGGCAAGCAGATATCGTGGAGCAACGGAAAGGTACTTTGAGTCTGACCCTAACGTGCGATGGATAAACGAGGAAGGAGAGTATGAAGACACTCACGATTCCGATTTTAGTCCGCATTTATTCGAGACTCCGGAATATATTGCGCGCGGTTGGGGAGCTTCGCGCGAGGTTAATTTCATGGAAGATTGTGCGCGTATTGTTGATACGAATGACACAACAGATATGAGCATTCCGGCGTTATCGGATGTTGCGCGCGAGAGGGGGAGGGAATATTTTGCGCCGCCTCCTTACCCAAATGATTACGAGTCAACCGCTTGGAATGGTGGGCCTGCGTATACCTTGTCCATAGATCAACAGCAAGTGATCTATGCACGACTGGAATATTTCCAAGAATTGATAAACAGACAAGTTGAACATTTCGTGGAAATAGACAGAAGGGTTGAACATTTGGAGCGGTTATTAGAGATGCACATGGAACGATTCAGTCAGGTAGTAAGTAGATTAGACAGGCAGGAGCAGCAAGATGCCCAAAACAGCGGTCAATAGACGGGCGTAATTCTAGTATCCAGAATTATTAAAGGTTGTTGGACAAAAACTAAGCAATCGTAAGTCTTTGTTGGATAAAAAAATTCTATAATCACTTAGGGTACAAATAGACCCACTTCTTCAAATAAGAAGTGGGTTTATGTGCTTTTTGGGGCATGATTCTGGCTGTTTGCTTGACTTTTTCAAGCTAATTATTTTTAACTTTTCATTATTATAAATATGCTGCTATAATACACTTATATATGGCATATTTTTATTCTCAAAAGAGGAGTATACATGTTTATAGGAAGGAAAGCATTTTTGTGTTTATCGCTTTTTATTGCGGTGACTTCATTTAGGTGCGTTGTGTTGCACGCAAGTCAAGTAGTAGACGATTTGGTTGAACCGTTGATTAACACTCAGCCGCCTATTTTTAAAAATCCAATTAAAGGGACACCATCGCACGAACAAGGCGCAATCGAATTAGACCCCCCTTTACTTGCAGGCGAACATCAAATAAATACGCAGTATTCTCGTACTGAATTAAAAGTTACGAGAAAACCGCGCAGACAAAGTCCAACAAAATCAACCAACACTTCCCTCGCTGGTGAGTCACTAGTTCAAAACAATTTCGGAAGTGAGTATAGTTGTGGTACGTCGACAAGCTCTTCTGATGAAAAACAGCAGTCATCTTCTAGGTTTAAAATTACAAAAAAACCGCGCAGACAAAGTCCAACCGAATCAAACAACACTTCCCTTGCCGGTGGGCCATTAATTCAAAATAATTTCGGAAGTGAGTATAGTTATAGTATGTCGACAAGCTCTTCTGATGATTCCCAGGCTAACTCATCTAATAAAGGGCCTTGGGGTGATTCTGCCAGACAAGAACCGCCACATTCACGAGCCCTGGGAAAACCGAAACAAACGAGAGGTCCAGGAATGTCTCTTAGTGAGAGACGAGAATTAAGGGAAATACTAAAAAGTACGCCGCGTGTAGAACTAACCCCTAAAACTGATTCAACTCCGGCACCAGTTGTGAGCTCGACGCTAGAAAAAATTCAGACTCTGCCTCCAGCATCAGTTACGGGCTCGGCTTCGGCAAAAGTTCAGACTCTGCCTCCCGCTATAATTCTTGCACAAAGTAAAGTTGTTACGCAAAAGATGGCATCAGTCTTGGCATCACCACCGGCTCTAGTTCAAACCCCTCCTTCGCCGCCAGTTATGGCTCAAACTCCGCCGCCAGCACAAGTTTTGGACTCGCCCCCAGAAAAAATTCAAACTACGCCACCAGCATCTAGACCAATGGGCAAAGCGACTGAAACGAGAGGAGAAGGTGAGTCCCTTGCAGAGATGCTAGCGCGTAGAAATGGACAAGGACGCGAAAATGCGAACACTCAATAATGAGGCTCTATCCGTCGCGAATGCACAGCGCTTTAACCGAGTCAAAATTTACAACATCTCCGCCGACGCGTCTTGTTGCATAAAATTCGACATACGGTTTTGCGCTGTACGGGTCTCTTAGTACGCTAATTTCGCCGCGGTCCACAATCTGATATGTACTAGCAAAGTCTCCAAATAAGATTGGTGTGCTGTTATCTTCAACTTTAGGCATATCGTCTGATACAACCACGGGGTACCCAAGTAAGCATGATGGCGCTCCAGATACAAGCGCTGGTTGCCACAAGAACCGCCCTAACTCGTCGGTTATTTGTTGAATTGCCGTGAACGCACTGCGCGACATTAGCCATGTCGCATTTTGCAAATATTCAGACTTAAGTGCGCCTACGATATTTAAGAGGCTGTTGCGCGAAATTGCTTTTGAGTCGACGCATTCAATTTTTTCCCAGTCGCCGTCCCCAATCGGCACCATAGGGTACGCCAATATTCCTTTCGGTTTACGGTCTCCGTCTCCGTATAAAAATGCATGATTTTCGATTGCGGCCACTTTTTGAGCAATTTTCGCTATGATCCACTCTTCAAGTGCGTCGCCCACGTCATCCAAAATTTTTTGGCTCGCTCTGGGCTTTGCATAAAGCGGATGCGTTTGAATTTTTATTTTCGTCAAATCAGGATAGCCTCCGTCCGTTAGCTCGTCCGTTAACATCCACCCAGCATCCGTCGCACCTTTGTCGATTAACAATTCAAGGGATTCGCTTTTGATTGTGTCTACTTTTGCCAACGATCGAAGAGGGCACAAATACTTCATGCGTGCGTCGATCTGCGCCATGGTCGCCCCTGGAACAAGGTAGCCGCCGTTGTTTTCATCGCGACTCAGGAGGTGTCCCTTTGACTCGAAGTTCATTTCGCCTTTTGCTAAGTAATTTATGAAGGCCTTTTGCGTGGAATACGGTTTTTCTGCATATAAAGTAGCGTGCGGTTTTTCTGCCGAATTATTTGTGTTTGAATTGCTTGCAAATGAATTGCTTGTGTTTGACTGATTTAACATATCGTGCTCCTTTGAAGTGTTGAATTCTGAAATAGATTTTTCTATGTCTGTAATAATTTCGTCCATCTTAGATAGGAACGAATTTCTCGTTGTAGACCCATTCCCCAAATTATTGTGGGAATTTGAGCAGGACAAATGCTTGCTATCATTAGGTTTCTGGTCCGCATTCATTGAGGCCCCAAGTGTAGACTTTATATTTGGAGGGTCGAGCCTCTCAACGTCCACATTAAAAGATTTGTTGTTCATTAAACTTGCTCCATCATTAAACTTTTTACATGCCAATCTGTTTTGTCCATCGCCCGCTTCAGCGATTTCAGGCGGTTCATCAAATAAATCGTCTGATCATATGCGTCGCTCCAGTGTTTGCAAGACGTCACCTTCGCAAGGGGATTCGCCATAAAAGTGACAAGCGACACCTCAAATAAATCGACTTCATCCAATACGCGAACGTCGCCGTCTTTGTGTGATTGCTTTGGCATAAAACCAATAGACAACCCATCCACCGCGCCGCTTTTTATCAGCGAATATGCGTCGCGCCCTTTCTGAAGGTCCAAAAGCAAGCGGCCCCTAACATACAAGCCATATTGGTCCTCGAACATGTCATCCCACACGCCTATGGGGGACTTTGGATCGTGCTGCCACAGCATTTTCGGGAAACAAGAGTTTTGCTTCCATGTCGCCAATGACGCTTCAAATGCGCCCGGTTGGACTACTTCGTTCTGCAAGTCGACAGTGCCGAAAACGCTTGCATAGCCCTCAAGAGCACCAGTTTGATCCAGTGACTTGATCTGCATTGGGTAATTAATAAAATTCATGATCTCTCCTATTGTACAAAAAAAGGTTAAAACGTTAGTGTTAAGTTAGATTTGTTGTGAGTGCGTTTTTTTACATACAACGGGGGTCCACCGAAAATTCAGCGAAGAAACTTTCAATCAAGTAGTTTTCTAGGAGCGAACTCACTTCCCAAAAATTGTGGACTTTTCAAGCCGAATAAACGCTTACGATCCTTCGGTTTTTGGACCGCAATCTTCAGGGCCCCCGGTATATCTGACCTAAACGAAGCGAGCTTGTAAACAATCTCACCCGCCTATAAATTAATAATAACGGGGTTTTTGTAACTTTTTCAAATGCTAAAATGGCCCAGATGGAATGGATTTTTTTCTTGACTTTCGCACTTACCTTCGAAAGAAGGAGGGAACGATGGCCGCCAGATAGGGAACTAATTCTTGGAAGGAAGGAAGGAAGGAAGGAAGGCCGCCGCCAAAAAAAGGAGGAGTCCGCGCTCTGTGAAGAGGAGGACGAATAGCCGCAAAAAAGAGGAGTCCGCTCCCCACCACTACCCATAGATTTTAGCAGAAAATAGTAAAGGAACCGTTAAGCGAAAATTTACCATTTTTTAGCATTTACGTTTCATTAACCTTTTTGTGATAGGCTGAACGGGTGGTGGTGGGGTACGCCCTCCCTTTTTTTGACATATTAATCCCCTTTTTCCTTTAGACTGATTGTCGTAGTAAAAGGCATAGTCTTCATAATGCACCTAAGTTTGGGAACAACACCGCGCATCCTCTCCGGTTCGCGCGCATCAAACCTAATATTAGCGGTTAATGAAAAGGTCGTATCATCTATTTTTTTGTAAACGATGTACCCTGATTTTAATAAATCGAGACAACCATTTTTTTTCGCATAATCGTCTATATTTTCAGGGGCAACGGTCCTCTTCTTCCCCCCCTCGTATCGTAATTCTTCAGACAGCTCGTTTATAGCTTTTTGACATTCATGAGCGCGCAAAATTGCTTGTATCCTATCCAATGGCAAAAATATGTGCGAAAGAGAAACTCCACTTAAGAATAAAAAGGCAATAGAAGAATACGTAACAATGTTGTATACCCTAGTTTTCTTAAAGCGAAAATCACTTTGTTCGAACTTACACCACACAAGATATGCCGCAATTGCAAATAAATTAATGCAAGTAATAACCAAAAACTTAAATCTTAAGTAAAACAACCCTTCAGTTACGGTCGCAATAATATTAACAAATGAGATAATAATAAATAAACATAACGGGACAAATGCACCAAATTTTTCATTCACTTCAGGTCGATCCGCCTTGTTGTAGCTGAACAGATCATAAAGGATGAAAGATATGGAAGCGACTAACATGGTGGCGCAATTTATCCAATAATTAGAGGAGAGTACTCCAAAAATTACTGGGAAAAAATCGCTACTATGTGCATCAATATGCGTTACATCTTCAAAAACAAAACACAAAATAGAACAAAATGCATATAAAAGCAACAAGAACATTGTGTGTAGAATGGATGAAATCCTCTTCATTTTTACACTCGACAAAAGAACCACCCCTCGGGGGGATGATACACGACGTATTGTGATTTGTCATTTTTTTGTTTTTTTATTTTACTTTTGTGGCCTATACCGGGGCCTCCAAAGATTGCGGGCCAGAAAATGAATAATTGTAAGCGTTTGACCGCCTAAAAAAACCGTAATCATTTGGGGAGTGGCCCATATACCCAAACGCGGTCAAATCCTGAATTTTTGACAAACAAGTGAATGCTATTTCAGTGAAACCTTGATTTTTATAATTATTGTTTATACCAGGCAACAGGTACGCCCCCTTTGCCTTTACATTCCTTTATTGATCTTAACGAAGCGCCCAGTATAAAAAAAAGGAAGTGCATCGCGCAGCACAGACCCCCCTTGCTTTTTAGCGCTCCACCCGCCTCACCCTGCGTCATTACGCAACGCCAAGCATTTCCTGAACTTTCTTTGATGCAGTCCCTTCATCGACTTCTTCAACAATGCAAAGCTCGCGAACAAAGCGGTCCAACGCTATTTGGTAAATCTGACGCTCGCTATAAGACTGGTCGCCTGCATCCTGAGGAGTATGCAGCTCGCGTATCACATCAGCCAGCGAACTTATTTTTCCGGAATTAATCTTGCTTTCGTACTCCTGAGCCCTACGGTTCCACATCGCCTTCTTCTTTCGAGACTTCGTCCCTAACGACTCCAGCGCCAAATCCATCTCTTCTTTTCCGCAAATAGGACGAAGCCCTGAACTACACGCCTTTTGTAGCGGCAACTTCAAAACCATATGGTCTTTAGTAAATTCAATCACAAATAATTCTACGTTTGTTCCGCATATATCATGCTCTTCTATGTCAATTAACTTGCCAACACCGTGCGCTGGATATACGACAAAATCACCGATCGTGATGGACTCTTTTGAAATCATACTGCCCGCCTCAGAAAACAACAACACAACCGCCTTATGTAGTTCTCTACAAAAGCACCCAAAACGCTCCAATATTATGTTCTTCGAACAAGAACCAGATGCGCTGCGAATGCTTATTTATAACACACAACCACACAAATACTCAACAGATTTCGCAATAAATTTGAAGGCGGTGCAGAACAACCGAACGACCCAGCACAGAGACAAAACACGGGTACGACAAGACCTCCCCCGCAAAGCGAAGGAGGCAGTTCTTTTAGGGGGAAGAACTTTAGCGTTGGTCTCTCAACCAACCTAGAATGCAATATACAACCTTTTTACCGATGGACGCAATGTTTTTTTTAGATTTTTGCAAACTTTTTTTTAAGAAACACATCAGACGCGCAAAAAGATTACAAAAATCAGAATATCTTCTTAACGATATTGATATTTACAGCCGGCTACGATACCCTTTAAAACCAGGCATTGGTGAAGTACGAGCGTGATGTTGCAGATCAAAGGAAAAATAGCGTTTTTTATTCGGCAATGTCGAAAGCGCTGTGTGATTTTTGTGTCTAGGCACCTAAAAGAAAGCACACGCCAAAAATCCAGGATTTCTATCCCGATTCCGATAATAGTAATTGATAGCGTAGATAAATCGACTATGGTGGCCGAGAAAATGGGCATCATCCTCACGTTGGCCGAGCAGCTGACATTGCGCGGGCATAAGCCGCATGTGTGGTCCAAAGGAGCGCACGCTCGTCAAGCACGGTTACTAACTGCACCGACTTCCCCAAACGGGATTAATGAGGAAGCATTTATTTTGAGCCAAAAGATCCCCACTTGGGTGTGTAGCTCGCCACGGAATGCCGCACTCGCAGCCGCACATGCAGGGGCTACCATTCTTCTGTTAAATGAACGATCCGAACGCGATGATCACCTTTTTAGCTTTTCTGTTGCGTTGGTTGAGCGAAATATCGGTACAAATGCATATGCATCAAACATGTTAGCAAAGTCGGACGCTATCGTTTCACTTGTGCCGGAAAATATCCAAGAATTGAAACAAGTGTACCGCGCTGTCTACTCTGCAAAATGGAGTATTCCTCATCAAAATATCACGCAGGATGTAAATATATTTGGGTTTACGGGCTTGCATGATTCTGGGGCGTTTTACCACTCGCTCTTAAAACATAAATACAATATAAAAGGGTTCATTCCACTTCTTCATTTACAACGCCAAGAAAAGCAACTTCAAGTTATACTAAAGATGGCGTCCTCAAGTGGCGGGATTCTTGTTACAAGCGACAAAGATGCGCCGTTTTTGTCAAAAAAAATGAAACATCAAATTCATGTGTTTCCTATGAATTTGGAAGTTGATATGGAGTTGGTTAATTTAATAGAACAAGCGATTGACTTAAACAAAAGAGATGTTGAAGTGGAAAGAGAAATCGAAGTAGCTTGATGATCGCATTCCGGAGTTTAGAGGAGTATCGAATTTTCAGTAGTGTATGAATTTTTTTAAACAAATAGTGGTTCACAATTTTCGTAATTACAAACATGCGGAAGTATCGTTTGATTCATATCCGGTTGTGCTGTACGGAAAAAATGGGTCAGGAAAAACAAACTTGATGGAAGCTTTTTCGCTTTTTGCAGTAGGGACAGGGTTCCGAGGGGCGAAATTACAAGAGCTTGCATATACCGAGGCTCACGATGAATGCGAATCGAAACCAGAAGAGTCACCAAAGCACCTAGAGGCGCCACTACCCGCATCACCATCCACAGCATCATCTCCATCCGCCGCCGTGTCACCATGGGCGATCACCGCCACCCTCAACGACGAAACCATCCTCGCCACAGGTTACCAAGGGGCTCGCCGCATCTGTAAAATTCAAGGAGCCCCAGTAAAAAGTGCCGCCAAATTTCATGACTACGCAAGCATAATTCACATTACTCCTGATATGGATCACATTTTTACCAATGCCTCAAGTGAACGCAGACGCTTCGTCGACCGCCTAATCGAGTCATATGACCCTACGCACATGGAAGCGCTGTCGATATACGAAAAAGCAACACACCAACGATTAACTTTACTAAAAAAATCACAAAACCCAGATCTAATGTGGCTAGACTCTTTAGAAAAAATCATGGCACAACAAAATATAAAAATAGCAAAATCAAGAACAAAGCTGACGCAACGGTTGATGGACGGACAAAAAGATCACGTACCACTATTTCCTCAATTCTTGTGCAAAATAATAGGAAGAGTTGAAGACGAATTAAACAAAATAGATAATGGACTTATCACCAATTTAAATGGTAATATCAATACTATCGAAACAGTATTCAGAGATATATTACACAAAAACAGAGAAACAGACCGCCTCACAGGCATGACAACCTTCGGGTGCCATCGAAGTGACTTTGACGTCACACATAAGACAAAAAATCGCTGCGCAAAGGAATGCTCCACAGGAGAACAAAAAATTTTACTAATATCGACAATTTTGTCGTTTGTTCACCAAAAGATCCAAACGCTCGACGGATTCCTTATGTTGTTGCTAGATGACGTGATTGCTCGCCTTGACCACGCGCATCGTATGGTTTTATTTGAACAAGTCGAACAATTAAACAAGGGAAGTGCGAATACAGCTCACGTACAAACTTTTTTTTCGGGAACGGATATAGACCCCTTCAACCCTATGAAAAGCGCCCAATTTTTCGAAATAAACAGAGCCGAAATTACACAAAAGCGATGATTTTTATGGAAAAAACGCGTTCGCGCACACGTTTTGTTAATACATTTGTTCGTATACTTAGTTTATGGATTCCAATCTTTGTGGGATGAACATGACGAACGTAGTTTTTGATGTACCGTGTCTTAAGCAGATTAAAGAATATGCAACCAACGCATTGCGTTGTTGCCCTGCGAAGATTCAAAGCGCACTAAGCGACACCCAGATTATTATAGAAAACTTCGCGCCTATCGAAGTTCTGAATGAGCTGCGCGTAAAAAATAAAAACGAGCTCCTTGGCTTATATAAAATGCATAACGACAGCAATGTTAAAAATCTTATACTATATCGCGGACCGCTAGTTCTGTACGCGAGAACATCAAACGAAGCCATATCAAACGTAGTGGCACGCGTCACAGTATATGAAATTTCGCACAGAGCAAACTGCATTTCATTAAGAAAACAGTGGCTAGACAAAATCAGAAGGCTATAGTAATAAATAATGCAAACACATTTAACATTTTTTACAATTCACAAATAAAGCGATTAGCATTCCTATAGATAAAGAGCACACATCATGACAAATAAAACAAAATTCAATAATACTAGCATTTTTCTTGGGTTACTTTGCCAAGTCTCATTCGCAACTGGCAGTAACCCTACAACAAACGAGACTCCTACAACAAGCAGTCCTGCAACATCCACAACAACAACTCCGTCCGCTCCAGTAGCTGCAACTAAAGATACTTCACCATATCTCTACTGGAACAATGTTCTTTTGAACATATTTGCTCCGAGATCAAATAGAACAATGAAATACAACGACGTAGAACAATCAGAGATCGTCGACATTTGTGAATCACACGGCGTTTCTAAGGGCATGGAACTAACGGAAGAAAATAGAGATAATATTTTTCATACTGTTTATTCGTGGGAAAAACTCATTGAAGAAATCGACAAAGCTATAGATAACTCACCTCAAGAAACATTGATTGCGTTTGACGTTGACGGAGTACTTGTAAAAAAAGACATATCTAAAACTCCTAGGCCCCAAGATCGATATGAATCACCATTAGCAAAAGAAGCACTAAACAAATGGAGAAAATCTGGATGCAAGATCATTATGGTAACCGGCGGAGATAGCGGATCCTGTCGTGCTAGAGCAACACAACTAAAGGAATTAGGCTTTGCATCGGACAATGAATACCAAGGGGATAGGTTGCGCTACATAGATTGTCAAGATGGAAAACATGCCATGATGGACATAGAACACGATATCATATACGTATCTCGTTCCTACACAATGCAGAACGGAAAAAAGGTCTTCTTTGACGAAACAAGACAAAAACCTGAAAAACGCCTTCCCGTTGAAGGTGTTACCATAACATCTAAAGGACGAGCAGTAATAAATGCAATAAAAGATGGATTACTAGCATTACCAAAAAAAATAATATTTATTGATGACCAATTAATGTACATAGCCGACATCGCTACTCCTGAATCAGAGTGGACGGTTGTGCCTGATTTGAATTGCCAGGCGTACCCCATACTATATAACCCTAGCCACGTAAGCGACATACTCAGGAACGCGAAGATTCGAAAGGAAATAGTAGAAGCAAAACGTGCTATCGCGAAAGCTAAATCTGCAACTACGGAGACTCAACCTGCAACTACGGAGACCTCCGTGACGACGGATACTCCACCTGCAACTACGGATACTCCACCTGCAACTACGGAGACTCAACCTGCAGCCACGGATACCTCACCTGCAACCACGGATACTCAACCTGCAACTACGGAGACCTCCGTGACGACAGAAACCCAACCTGCAACAGAGATCCAGCTCGCCACTGCGAATACTAAGCCCGAAACCACAGAGACTCAACCTGCAATTGCGGAAACTCAGCCTGCACTTACAGAAAATCAAGTGGTTGCAGAGACTCAGCCAGCAACCACGGACACTCAGGTTATAGCCGAGACTCAGCCCGCCATTACAGATACTCAGCCTGTCGCAGATACTCAGCCTGCTGCACCGTAAGAATAGCTAGTCAAATACGAAGTGGTTTAGGTACGCAATATTTTCAACAAAACATACGTGTGAATAACTCTGTGGATAACATGCATGATAACTCATACAAAACTTTGTTGAAAATATCGAAAAAATCAAAACTGTGAACAACTTCGTACTTTTCACAGCTTTAACAAGAAACACTCCACAGATCAAAAGTTTACAAACAGTCTGTGGATAACTAATCAAAAACAAAGAAACAGGCTAACCCTAAAATGTGGATAACCCTGTTTATAAAAAACTTACCAACGTTATCAACAGGGTACAACAACAACAACAAAATATTATATATATAAATTATATTATTTTATGGAGTTACCCAGTATGTTACCTTTTTCAGAAATTAAGTTTGCCATCGTTGGCGCAACAGGAAATGTTGGTCAAGAATTTTTAAAGATATTGCATGAAAGAAATGTTCCCTATGGCAATATTTTCGTTATAGCATCAGAACGTTCCATCGGAAAAACTCTGCAATATGGCGATGCGCAATTAACCCTTCATGACTTGGATTCATTCGATTTTTCTCAATGTCAGGTTGGCTTATTTTCACCTGGGGCAAAGGTGTCGTCTGTTTTTGCGCCGAAAGCTGCTGCTCTTGGGTGTTGGGTTGTTGATAATACGTCATTTTTTCGCATGGACCCGGATGTTCCTTTGGTTATACCGGAAATAAATGCGTCCACCATAAAGCAAGCCAAGCGGAACATAATTGCGAACCCCAATTGCTCTACAATACAAATGCTTATGGCGTTGCAGCCGATTGATCGCGTTTCCAGGTTACGCACAGTCATTGTATCTACGTATCAATCTGTTTCAGGAGCAGGAAGGTTGGCTGAGTTAGAACTGCGAAAGCAAATCGCAGGGGATCAAACTGTTGAACGTTTTCCTTGCCCAATTGCTTACAATGTTATTCCTCAGATAGATGTTTTTTTGCCAACAGGAGAAACAAAAGAAGAATGGAAGATGGTTATGGAGACGCAAAAGATACTGCAGCATAGTGTTGATGTTTTTGCGACGTGTGTTCGCGTTCCTGTGGTCCGTGGGCACAGTGAGGCAGTTACGTTAGAGCTGACCCACGATGTTCCGTTGGTGGAGCTAGAAGTGGCGTTAAATGACTTTCCTGGGGTTACTCTCAAGAGGAACTCGTACGTGACTCCGCTGGACATTGAGGGGGATGACGACGTGTATGTTAGCCGCTTGCGCAAGGATCCGTATCGCCAGAGGTGGTATCAGATGTGGGTTGTGAGCGACAATATTCGTAAGGGGGCGGCGCTTAATGCTGTTCAGATTGTTGATAAGCTTGTGGAGTTTGGCATGTTGAGGAAGGGGTAAGGTTGTTAAAAAAAGGGGGAATTCGAAGAAAAGCAGGGGAAGTGCTAAAGGTAAGGCAGCGGCGCTTGGTGCTGCTCATATTGTTGATAGGCTAGTGTATGGTAAGTTTTTCATGTGAAAAGTGCGAGTATTTTATTTTTTTTGTAGATGGTGGTTGATTTTGTGAGTGCTTTTTTGTATATAATAATACAGGTGTGCTTCGTTTTGAGTTTTTATATGTTATCACATATTTTTAAGACTTTGTTTTGTAGGGTTTCGTACTTTTCTCTGGCTATTGTTTCTTGTTGTGGAGGGAATATTGTTGTAGCAAGCACTCCTAGTGCAGTGAATGGTGGTCCTGGGATCTTGAGTCAATCAAGTTCATCTGATTCTTCAGGTGTTGATTTGAGTTTACTTGATTCTTCAGATGTGTCTTTTTTATCTACAATAAAAGAAGCAGATTCTTATTTTAATAAATTAAAGAACGGCGAAGAAAATATTGAAAGAGGGGTTGCACGTTGTAAGGAACTTTTTCAAAAAGGTAATCTGCATTGTGGTTATGTTTTGGGACGTTGCTGCTTTGAGGGGGTTGGAAGAGAACAAGATATACAGCAAGGTGAGACGATATTAAATTTTATTATAAAAAAATGTAAAGAAAAGAATGTACCTTTCTTCATTTTTGTTCATAATAAGGGGAAGTTTAAAAAAAATGCAGAAATGAGAGCGATTGCAAATAGTATTTTGAATGAATGTCGTCGTGCTCGTTTAGCATATGAGAATCAGATCATAAAAAATGCGACAACAGCATTAGAGAGATCAATTTTTAACAAATCACAGAGTTCTTCTTGTAAAATCGAGGATTTGGTGAATGCTGTAATTCTTGGAAGTAAGAGAGCTCGTAATAGCTTTGATGGAATTATTAATGGTGATAAGGTAGATGGTTATTTTAATTTGAGTGATGAAGATAAGGAAAAATACATCGACAAGGTAAATACTCTTTGTTGTGATTCTTTGCGTCGTGCTGCTGCTGTTTCTGTCGCAAGAAGTTTTCTAGGTGTTTCAGCGAAAAGGTTGAGTAATGATTTGAAGTCGTACTTAGGTAGGCTTGTTGATTTTGTGGATAATTCATTAGATTTGTCATTTTTAGATGACGCGGATGTTGCAATTCTGCATTATGAAATGGCGTGCTTGTATTCTTACCTGGGGATTTCTCCTTTTGATTTTGAAAATGCTTTGGCGCACTTTGATTTTGTGCTTGGTATGGGTGCCAGGTATCATTTGGATGCTAAATATAGACGTCGTTCCGTTTATGCACGTTTGGAGCACTTGAAACATAATGTCAATCCAATGATTCCATGGGGGATAGTTGAGTAAGTTATTTTTTGTAAGTGTCGTTTTTTGTTGTCGAGCATATAGTTTTGTCGAGTGTTGAAAAATAAAGCGATGTGCAGGTTCTTAGTGTTGATTTAGTGCTTAGAATTTGTTTACCCAGGTGATTATGTTTTTTTTAGCAAATAAGCGATTATACCCACTCCCCAAATGATTACGGTTTTTTTAGGCGGTCAAACGCTTACAATTATTCATTTTCTGGCCCGCAATCTTTGGGGGCCCCGGTATATATCTTCTTTATTGAGGTTTGTATTCATTTTGAATCCAATGTGTGTTGATTTTGTAATTTTTTTAAGGAGAATGATGATGTTTTTTAGTGATTTAAGGAATTCTTTTGGTAAAATATTGTGTCTTTCGTTGGCTTTTATGTCTTTAGGCGAAATGACTGCTGCTACATTAAGACAAGCAGAAAGAATGGATAGGGCTTTTTCTGATAGTCTTTATTGTCAAATTGAAAGTTTTCGTGAAGGTTTGCGTAATTGTAAAGAAGATACACTTCGTCTCATACATCAGAATGGGTCTTGTATGAAAGAAAGTCCTGCTTGTTTGTGTTTGTACGGTTTGTGTTTGACAGAGGGGGTTGGAGTAGGTCAAGATTTAGATGGGGCTATGAGAATTTTTCGAAACATAAAAAAAGAAGCCGAGACATTGCAAGAAAAAGGAGCGCTTGAAAACGAATCTTGTTATAGGATAGGTGTACGTGCTGTAATAGACAACAGTCTCGCTGTTGCGAAGGCGTATCACGATCAAGGTTTGCATCGCAGGTGTATAAGATTTTTAAATGGTATAATAGATGAAATGAATAGGGCTGAATCAAATGGAGAAGATGTGAGCTTTTGTACGCAAGTTGTGTCATCAAAACAAAATGATATTTTTGGTTGTTATTTGTATGGAGTATGTCTTGCAAGTGGAATAGGAGTAGAGCAAGATTTTGGCTCTGCTAGGCGTTGTTTTTTGAATGTATTGGAGGGATTTGGTGGTGGTAAGTTTGCTAAGTATCTTGCGAGGGAAGGATTGAATTTAATAAAGAGTGAAAAACAAGCAAATAGATGGTTGGCCGAAATTGAGAAAGAAATAGAAAATGAATAAAAATAAAACTATAAAAAATATTCCTGCTGTCCCTTTTTAGACAGGGCGTAGATGTGGTTCTTGATTAGATGCCGGGGGCCCAAAAGTATTGCGAACAATAAACTGACAAATCATAGGCGCTTGTTTTGAAAAAATTCGTAATCTTTTGGGGGGAACAGGGCTTTCAAAGGTAGGGACTCCTGGCGTAAGCTGTTTAATTTTATAAATAAAAGATTTTTGATGTTGATAGTGTAGTTTTTTTTTTTTGCAATACGACAAGGCAATAAAATTTCTTATTTTTATTTCTTGTTTTTTGCGCCTCAAATGTATCTTCCTGAAACGAGTCTCTCTACCTTGTTTACCATTTCCTTTGATACGGCGAAAATGAGGTAATCATTTACGCTTATAATAAATTTTTCCGGTGCAACGTGAACTTCATCTGAGCGCTTAAGCAGTGCAATTAATACCTGATTTGGCATGACTATGTCCTCAATTGACATGCCAACAATATTGCTTGATTCACTTACGCAAACCTCCAGCACTTCCACCCCGCCTTCAATCGCATATAGCGAGCGCACTTTATGTTGACGAATTGCCTTCAGTACCGTGGACACCGTAATTGCGTTCTGATTTACTATCGAATCCACTCCAAGGGATGTCACAAACTGGGCATTTTGCATATCATCCAGCAAAGATATCCCACGTGAAGCACCATAGTATTTGGCCAAAAGAGCCGCCATCACGTTTGTGTTATCATCATCCGTTACTGCGATAAATGTATCGCAATGCTGAATTTCCGCCTCACGCAAAATATCCGAATCGAGGGCGTCCCCACTTAAGATTTCCGCATGTTTAAGTAGTTTTGAGCCCAATTCAGAGCAAACGGGGTCTTTTTCTATAACTTTTAGCTGTACATCGGGGAGGGCCTGTTCAATTTCTTTTCCAAGCGTCCTTCCAATATTTCCGCACCCAGCAATGGTCACGCGTCTGCGGGCTTGTTCTGTGTAACCAAACGCCGCCATAACTTCGCGAGCTTGTTGCTCTTTTATTACAATGTAAACTTGATCGTTCGGCGTAATTACATCGTTTATATTTGGAATTATCGTTTGTTCTTGACGCTGAATCGCTACAATGCACATAGACAACAGCGGATATAAATTTGACAGAACTCGCAACGGAGTATTTATTACAGGAGAAGAATCCAAACAACGAACACTTATTAGTTTTATTTGGTCACACAAGTCTGCAACATCGGATGTCCCGTTTATCTTTATACTTTTACTGATTGACCGCGCTATTTCTATTTCCGGGGAGATGAGATAGTCAATGGAAATATTGTTCGGTTGAAACAACGTCAGCCTATATTTATCTTCAAAGTAATTTTGTTGTCTTACTCTTGCAATCTTCGTTTCAATATCAAATAAAGAATGTACTACTTCACATGCAATTAAGTTAACTTCATCCACATTTGTGACTGCAATTAATATATCCGCTTGCTCAGCGCCGGCTTGCTCCAGTGTGCTCGGGTGAGACGCATACCCAAACACCGGGCGCACATCAAGAATGTTGCTTACCTCACTGAGGCGACTTCTATCATGGTCAACTATAGTTATCTCGTTTTCGGATGAAACCAAGTGTTTAGCTATGTTATAGCCAATATTTCCGACACCAAGAACTATGATTTTCACGAGATCTTCATTGGCCCGCTTCCCCAGGAGAGTGTAGCAAAAATCTCCTAAAAATGTTACAAACAAGTATTCGGGAGCTTAATTTAAGGTCGCTCCATGCCAAGTAGTCAATTAAATTTGTTCGTGCCAGCGCGTGCTCCATTGCCGCGAGTAAAGCGCGTGGAAAAAGAGGTTCGCGCCATTTTGGCTGACATATTTCAGCGCCAAGATATCCCTCCGGTTTTTGATAAGGATAAGAAGTTAATTCCGTTTCCTGGGATTATTACCGTCACAGGAGTGCACATTTCTGGGGATTTGCGCGAGTGTAAGGTGTTTTTGATGCCGCTGGCAAGTAATGTCCTTCATGCAGGCGAGCATGATAATGCTGAGGTTATCCTCAATTATTTTGAGACAGCAACCCCGCTAATCCGGAAAGTTTTTGCTCATCAATCTAAAATGAGAATTGTTCCGAATTTTCACTTTGAGATAGACTCGAGCTTCGCAGTAGCTGAACGTATTGATGAATTGTTAAAAATAAACAGCTCAAAAGAAACAGGAGAAGAGGAAGAGACACAATAAAAAGAGAATATGTGAGATGAATATACGAAGAAGTATGTTATGTGTGATGCGCTAGGTTATATTAAGTGGGTGAGATTGTAATAAAAGGACAATAAATGGAACATACAGATAATTATCCAAAGCTTTACGGAACAACAATCGTTTCTGTGCGCAAAGGGAACACTGTCGTCATCGCAGGGGATGGGCAGGTCACGCTTGGGGCGCACGTAATAAAATCTTCAGCCAAAAAGGTCAGGAGGATTGGCAATGGCGATATAATTGTTGGGTTTGCAGGGGCAACGGCGGACGCATTCACTTTGCTGGAACGGCTTGAAGCGAACCTGGAAAAGTATTCGAACCAACTTATGCGAGCATGTGTCGAACTTGTAAAAGACTACAGGACGGATAAATATTTAAGGAAACTGGAATCGATGATGCTTGTAGCGGATCGTCAACATTCTTTCACTATAACAGGTGTTGGCGATGTCCTTGAACCAGAAGACGGCATTATGTCGATTGGGTCGGGGAGCGTGTTTGCTTTGGCTGCAGCACGAGCACTGTCGGCACACACGGATTATGATGCAGAGCAAATCGCGAATTCGGCTTTAAAGATAGCAAGCGAATTATGTATTTATACAAATAACCAGTTTGTTATAGAGAAGATAGTAATCTGAATATCTTAAACATTTATTGCAAAGAGTATAATAAAAAATGGATTTTCTAAGAACCTGCTTGCGTGTCTATTAAATAGATAGATTTCTTCGGTGTCGAAACGCCACTCAGAATGATAACAGGTTCTTAATACGATTTCAGCGCTCTCTTACAAATCCACGATAGTAATAAAGTCTGACTGCGCATCCCCGTGCCCGCCTACGATGAGCACATAACTTCCTGACGACACAACTTTTTCATTTAAGATTATGCGTCGCACCATTTGTATCCAGTCTTCAATACTGGAGCAGTTCAAATTTTTTACCTGCAGCGCATAAACGCCCCACACCAAACACAAATACCGCGCAATATGGTTATCGCTCGTTAACGCGATAATTGGCGCATTTGGCCGCTCCCTAGACAAGCGCAGCGTTGTTGTTCCGCTTGATGCTAATGTCGCTATTGCGGAAACATTTGACCTCTTTACTATCCCCGGTACGGCTGATGTAATTGCTGAGCATACGCTTTCTTCAAATGGGCACCGCAATTTTTCCAAATAATGCGGATCGCTTTCGACTTGGCGAATGATGCGGTCCATGATTTGCACTGCCTTAACAGGGTGACGCCCCGAAGCTGACTCCGCCGACAGCATCACAGCATCAGCTCCGTCATATACAGCGTTAGCAACATCAGACACCTCTGCGCGCGTAGGTGTTGGGGCAGTTACCATAGAGTCCAACATTTGTGTCGCAACTACTACAGGCTTTCCCAAATAGTGACATTCCTGCAATATTTGTTTTTGTATTCCTGGGACGCGCTCCAACGGGACCTCCACGCCAAGATCTCCGCGCGCAACCATGATTCCGTCTGCGGCGTCGATTATTGCATTTAGGTTTTTTATAGCAAGCGGTTTTTCTATTTTTGCGATAATTTTTATCCAGTTGGGCACTTTGGCGCGTGCACGCTTTATATCATCCGCGCTTTGCACAAAGGAAACGGCCACCCAATCTACGCCGAGCTCTAGTCCAAAGGAGAGGTCCTCTGCGTCTTTTGGGGTCATTGCATCAATGGAAAGGCACACGCTTGGGAGGTTTACGCCCTTGCGGTCCGAGATTTCATTACCAGACTGGATTGTCCCGATGAGGCGGTCTTCATATAGTTCGTCTACTCGAAGGAGGACTTTGCCGTCATCAATTAGTATGTCGGTTCCGGGGATGAGTGACTTTAATATTTCGGGATATCCGAAGTATACACGTGTGTTGTCTCCTGGGGTTTTATTTAAGTCCAGTTGAAATTTTTGGTGTATTTGAAGTGGAACTGTTTTGTTTTCGAATGTTCCAATCCGAAGCTTTGGTCCTTGAAGGTCCAGCATTATCGCAATTGGGTGGTCTGAAAGCTTTTCGGCTTCCCGTATGTTTATGACGGATTGCTTGTGATCTTCATGAGTTCCGTGAGAAAAGTTCAAACGAAATACATTTACCCCAGCAATGCACAATTGGCGAATTGTGTCTGGGTCGTTGCTTGATGGACCAAGGGTTGCTACGATTTTTACGCTTCTTAAGCTCGACATAAGGAATTTTTCCTTTTGTTAACAATTTTGCTGAGTCTTTATAAAGAGTATAAATTGTGGCAGGAAAAAACAATATATATGAGGTGATGTTTTTTTTGTAAACGTCAACATCACCCCCAACACGCGCGATATCATCCTATCTATCAATCGTCTTCCATAAAATAAGGTATGGAGTTTAACTTACAAACAAATTCCCGCACTTCATCATTTTCGAACGCCTTTTTTATAGACCAAGAAACATAATTCCCTGTGGGGTGTTCTCTGTAAAACTCCTCCGTAGGCAGCTTATATATGCTCGACTTTTTGGGACATATTCCTATTGCGCATCTATACATGGCGTTCAGGTATACACCTGCTGTATGTGCGATGAGCGAAGAAATTTCTTTCTCGTCACCATCACATTCAAACTTAATCAATTTATTACAAATATTCCTCATGTCAGTCAAACTGTAGCACGGAAAAAAACCTGCCTTGTAAATACAACCTTGTTCAACTAAACACAACTCCACAGCCGTACACCACTTACTTAAGTTCATATGATATTCGGTGTATTCTTTTTCAGGAAATTCTTCTTCGGTAAATTCGTAACTACATATATTTAACCCTGCCTTGTAAGAGTCCATCAAATTGCTGTGTTCGATTGGCACGCTTGAGTCGTTGTGAAGTTGCTCATACACTGAGACTGGGACCTTCACTGAAACAGCAGCCAATGTTAGTTTCCCATACGCACTCGTAAATTCAGTTTCTGGGAACTCTGCGACTTTGCGCATGGGGAGCTTTTCTGTGCAAGTGCCAACTATAGACGCAGGTACCATAGGCGCACGGGGAGGCGAAGAAAAATCTACATGAAAATCCCTTATTAACCCTGGCGAAGGACTCACAACACAATGGGCAACATTGCTATCAAGTTTAGAACAACCGGGCAACTCAGCATAACAATGGGTGGTAAAATTGCCATGATCGTACGCTGCGCCATCCGCACAATTTCCTGCGCTAGACAACAACAAATATTCACTTAAAAAAACGAACGCCGATTTCACAGCGGCTTCCTCATTTCACACGATTGACTGTCTAGATAGTGAGCTTGTTTTTACGAAAAATCAAATTGGCAGGCGGTTGTTACGGCCGTGTAGTGGATAGGTTTTTGTTACGATAGCGGTTTTATTGTTGCGGGGATTTAGTAAATAATTCTGAATATTTATTTTGTTTACGGTGTTGATTGTAGTAAAAAGTGCGTATGGCGCGGGGGGAGCTGAAAGAATGAGGGGTGTACCCCACCGCCACCCTTACATCCTAACAGAAAAAGGTAAAGGAACCGTTAATGGAAATTTTGCCGTTTTTTAGTATTTACTTTTCATTAACCTTTTTGTGATAGGGTCAAAGGTGGTGGTTGGGGTGGAGCTTTTTTTTGATAAAAGCAGAGTGTCTTTTTTTAGAAGGCCGAATCCTTTTTTAGAAGATAGAAGGCATACTCTTTTTTCGGAAAAAATGCCCCTTTTTCGAAGAAAACCTCCCCTTTTCGAAGAAAACCTCCCCTTTTCGAAAAAAATGGCCCATTTTTTTTATGACGGGCTTTTTTTAAAAGGTTCTGCATGAGATCTATTTTTGCTAAATTTTAGCAAAAGCTACCAAACCTTACACAGGAGACACAATGGGAATGCCAGTATTAATGGGAGGCCTCTGCCAATGCACATTTGGCGCTGCTCCTGGGCCGTTCATGGTCCTGCCGACGAATATGACGCTATTCAAAAACATGCCGGGCGCAACAATAATGGATCATGTCCCCCTCCTGAACATAATGCCGTTTGGCATGTGCATGAGCATGGCGAACCCGATGGTGATCGCGGCTACCGCTGCGGCGCTTGGAGTGCTTACCCCTATGCCTTGCATTCCTGTGACGGCGTCGCCTTGGCTCCCGCTTAGTCCGACCATATTGATAAAAAATATGCCTATATTGAACAGCGACTCAATTGTTATGTGTAACTGGGGAGGCGTAATCAAAGTAGCTTTTCCCGGAGTGTCCCTTACTAACTTGAAGTAAATGTAGTTGTGTTAAGTTGAAATAAACATAGTCGTTAAGTTGAAGTAAATGTAGTTGTGTTAAATAAAAATAAATATGATTGTGCAAAATTGTCATAGTAATAAAAATAAATTAGTAGAATAAAGACCCAAGGTTATTCCTCAATGGAGACAAATTACCAAGATAAAGACCCAAGATTGTTTCCCAAACGTGTATTCATATGCTTTGGGGTTATCGCTTTAATATTTATATTGTTGGTGGGGCGTTTATTTTTTTTGCAGGTAATAAATAATGATAAATATAAATTACTCTCTGATAAAAACCGTATTTATACGACGTATTCGGCTGCTCCTAGGGGGACAATTTTCGATCGCAAAGGCAGAATCCTCGCTACGTCCCGGCTAAGCTATCGGGCGGCGATCGACCTGAATCAGTATAAGCATTCAAGTTGGAATATAGTGTGTGAAAAACTTAGCCTGGATAAAAGTATTCCTTTTTCAACTTATGTAAATAAACAAGTACACGACGTTGGGCCCACATCAGTCATTCCCATCAAAGAACAACTAACTTGGAACGAAATACTCGAAATAGAAACATTGTCTTCGCAAATTACAGGCGTAGTCGTCCTTCCAAAGATTATTCGGGTATACCCTCATAGGGCGGCGTGTTGTCACTTTGTGGGGTATGTTACGCAGCCAAATCAAAACGACATAAAGCAAAATGCGAACCTAAAGGTGCTGGATGCATGTTTGGGGAAAATGGGAATCGAGCGCGCTTGTGATTCTGAACTTCAGGGGCAGATCGGAATAAAGCAGGTCGAAGTAAATGCCGCGCGTCATATGATAAGGTTGATTGATGAAAAGAAGCCGGTAAAGGGGCGGGATATTCACCTTACGATAGACATGGATCTTCAAATGGATGTGATGGACATAATGAAGGATGTGCGTTGTGGGGCGACGATAGTTATGGACATAAACACGGGTGAGATCTTGGCAAGTGTATCTGTCCCGGCATTTGACCCAAATGTTTTTGCGAAAACGATTACTCAGCAGGAATGGCAAGAGTTGCTGGGGAATAAGGATTTGCCGCTAATTAACCGCTCTGTGTCGGGGATGTATGCACCTGGGTCGACATTTAAGCCGATCGTCGCGTTAGCGGCACTAAATAATGACACAGTGTCTAGGAAGACGACTTTTTTTTGCCCCGGATATTACGAGGTTAATAAGCACAGGTTTCATTGTCATCGCTGGAGATATGGTGGGCATGGCTCGTTTGATATAATCAAGGCAATGGAACAGTCATGCGATGTATTCTTTTACAATGTTGCAGTAAAACTAGGGGGCGAAAGCATAATTGAGGCGGCGAAGGACTTTGGTTTTGGAGTGCTTACAAATATAGAGTTGCCTGAAGAAAAGAAGGGGGAGATTCCGCCATCCAAAAGGGTCTGGCAGAAGCGCGACATTGGGCAGGTCATTAACTTGGCGATTGGGCAGGGGCATTTGTCTGCGACTCCGCTACAGTTGGTTGTCATGACGGCGCGTATCGCGAGCGGGAAAAGGGTTTATCCGCATATAATTGGGTCCCCTAGTTTGGGTTCAGAAGTTGGGTCCCCTACTTTGGGTTCAGAAAGTAATATGCTAAACGTTGACGCCGAAGCGATGGACTACTCCAAGGCGGCGTTCAACATCGTCAGGGAAGGGCTTGCATCTGTTGTACAAAAAGGAACAGCTCTCACAATACGCAACAATAATCTGTCAATCGCGGGCAAAACCGGAAGCACGCAGGTCTGCCGCATCACAAAGGAGGAGCGCGCGCGCGGGAAGCAGATTGAGCGGCCATATCACTTGAAGGACCACGCGCTGTTTATTGGGTATGCCCCAGTGGAGTGTCCGCGCTTTGCAGTCGTGGTCGTGGTGGAGCATGGCGAAAGCGGCGGACGTGCAGCTGCTCCTATTGGAGGGAAGGCGCTTGCGGCTGCTGTGGCGCGGATTAAGTGAGGAGGGGCCTTGGTAGACCCCTACTTTCCCAAAAGGTTACAGACTTTTGATACGAACAGATGTTGGTACTGAAGCGAGTAGCTCACCTGTTGGTCCTGAAGCGAGTAGCTCATCTATCTAATGGCGCTCACCTTCCTCTAAAGGTTCATCTATTTGTATAGTGGATATCCACAGCTTTTCAGCGACGGGCTCTCCAACGATATGTTGGCGACAAACACTTGCGAGTATATCTGCGAGAGATGCCTGACCTTCGCCCTTATTACTAGTGTACGTACAAGATACAGAAATAAACGCATCCGTCAGCAAGGCCTCTTTTTCTTCTGGAGTAATCTGTCCTGCTCTCCTTGTTACTCCTGTCTCTCGTTTTGTCAAGCTCCATGGTAATTCAACAAGGTCTGAAATAAGATGCAGAGACATAACCCCATATGACCCATATTTTTTATGCGGAGTAGGACCATATATTCCCCTGCCAGATGCGGAACAACCAATGTCCACAGGGAGAACATTTCCATTTTCTTCACCAAATAATTGCAATGTTGTATAAAAATCAAAAATTAAATGGTCGTGTCCAGTCATCATAGTAATGGACAGCCGATCCAAGATATGTTTGGGCACTGGAAATAACACCGAACAAAGTTGAAAAAACTTTAGTGTTTTTATTGGACTTTCGTGAGTCGCCAATACAAGGTTAAGCCTGCCATCTGGATTTCTTTCGTTAAGAGCAATCAGTGCATCATGAAATATTTTCGCTGTTTCTAAAACGATCGGGTTAACTTTTCCATCAAGTAATAGTCGTTCTGGATACATGCGTTGATCTGTTCCAGTTTGGTTTGTATATAACTTTGTTAGATTTTCATGACAGGGATCACGTAATAACTTTTCGAAGCTTATTTTTGAAATCGACCCTCCTCCATACTTAATAAAGGCTGTTACATATGGGAATACTAATGTATCACCTTGTATAATATAGTGTTCAAGCATAGGTTGAAGTGCTATATTTTCTTTCACATTTTGTCCAAGAGGCGATCTTACCACTTCAAAATTGTCATTAAAGCTATTTTTAAGATTAGTTATAACTGGAATTTCCGCCTGCTGTAATTTTTCCAACGCTAACACAAAACGATTTACTTCCTGTATATCGTGATTTCCAATATTAACAATAACGTTGCACCCTAATTCTTGTTTAATCGGGATTATAAGTTTATCGCACGTTTCAATAATTGTGCTATTACACCCAGCGGCATTAGCTTGGTATCTAGACTCAGAAGAATAAGGTTCTTCTCTTCTTTCAATATCTCCGTTGAATACAACTGTGATATTATCGTGGACTTCCTTTAAAAGAGATATCGTATGCTTTATTGTACCGTAATCAATTTCTGCTCCGTGAATATCAGCCAACGATACAAAAATTGGCAAATCTGTCGGATAGCCTGCTAGATAAGCTGTACACTCTTTTACGTTTGATATTACTCTCGCAAGATCAACTGCTGCAAGTTGTATAATTGGTGGAGTTTTTTCAAATTTTTTATCTTTCAAGGCCTCGTCCAGTTTTAAACGTTCTTCAAAATAAGGTGCTTCACGTCCTCCATAACCCCGTGGATGAATTGCGTCAGTTAGAGTACATATTGGTTCCCATCGGAAATTATCCCAATTTAAATAAAGAGAAAAATCTAACCCCATTTTTTTATATAAAGCACTACTCAGAAGTGTTTGTAGGTATGTTGCGAGGTCTGTTGCAATCAGCGCAATTCGTTCCGCTGTTTCTTCAGCTGAAAGCTCACCATTTAGGTTTCCAAATCCATTGCATAATGGGTGATCGAAACGCTCATTTAGTGCTCTTGTGACCTCTTCTTTTGCAGGAAGGATCGTTCCGAAAAGCTCTGGTGTTAAACAACTGATAGAGAAATTTATTACCTTTTCTTTGAAGTTTCTAATAAAAGTTGCATCCTGTGCCTCTGTTCCATTTACCTGATGTGCAAGCGTTTCAAAGATAAATGTTGCTATTTTGTTTGATTGTCTAACGATAGATGCATCCAGCACAGTAGAAAGAAACAGATTACTAGATGAAAATACCTTATTTTGTAAATCACTCGACTTGTTGTGTACCACCTTTAAAAAATTACTATTTAAAAGATGGGGATATTGGGTCTTACCGTCATATACGTTATATGTGGGATCTATTTCCTCAATACATGTGGATAAAGTTCTATAATCGCCCCAATCTACACTCTTGGGAGGTTCGGATAATCGCACAGTTAATTCTCGCGGTTGCATGCGAATTTCTGCACCAAATGATATTTTTGCACTAAATGAGTAAAACACCATCATACAAACGATGGTACTACACCGTTTTATTTTACTTAATTTTTTCATTATAATGTGTGTCCAATTGATTCTTATTATATCTAGTCTTCCATATATATCTATTTTAGTCAAATATTTGTATGCCGGATCATTTGTATCTGAGCTTACACGTTGTGACAAATCATAAGAACGCTTTATCAATTGCTGGCGAATGTTCCTTTTTTTCTTCATCTCTTTTCTTTTTTTACATAATGACTTGATTTTTCCCTCAAATTTTAATCTACTCTTAATTGTTTAGACCTGGTATGTGACTGCAAACATGAGTCATCTCAAGCCGTCAAACGGCACTAACGACAAAGTCGCCTCCTCCGATAGTAACAAGCTCGCGCCCATTCCACGGATGGTTCGGATAATCGGGATTGTTATGTTCTGTGCGAACTTTGCCGCTGTTATTGTATACGCCTTCGGGGGTGTATATATGAAAGAAAGAATGGGCCTCGCCTCGATTAAGGTTGGCTTTATAGAGGGGATAGCCGAAGGGACATCGAACATCATGAAGCTCGCATCTGGCGTGCTAAGTGACGCGTTCCGCCGCCGCAAAGTTTTGATGGTTGGCGGCTATGGTGTAATTGTCATCGCCAGATATTTGTTGGCAATTTGGTCCACGCTGCCCATCGCGGTCGTACTAGCCAGATTGCTTGAGCGAATCGGAAACGGTGTTCAAGCCGCCCCAAGAAGTGCCCTCGTTGGCGACATTTCTCCCCCTAAGCGGATTGGCGCATGCTACGGCTTTAAGCGGAGCCTTGCCACCCTTGGCTCCTTCGGGGGCGCTATCGTCGCTGCGGTTATTATGTATGTCACTAATGATAACTACCAAATTTTATTTGCATTTACTGTAATTCCTGCAACTATAGGCTTCATTTTGCTTATTACACAAGTAAAAGAGCCACCTCAGATAAAACATGCTGCCGTCCTATCCGGGATCCCAAGCTACGCGCCAAAGTACCGTCCAACGTTTAGTACGGCGAACGTGAAACTTCTTGGCAATACGTTTTGGAAGCTCATGATCGTCAATTTTATATTCCTTCTTTCACGAATGGGGGAAACTTTTCTGTCTATGTATGGGCGGTTTTCTTTTGGGCTGGATACGAAATGGATCCCTACGGTAATGATGGTTTTTAATGCGTCCTGGTCTCTGTCTTCGTACCCTGTGGGGTTGATTGCGGATAAGATGAACCGCTATTGGTTGCTGTGCCTTGGCATGGGGACGTTGATATTGGCGGACCTTGTGCTGTCTACGGCGGATGCGCTGCCTGCGTTCTATTTGGGCGTCCTTTTGTGGGGAATCCAATATGGGACGACGCAAAATATATTTTTATCATTAATTAATGAAGTCGTTCCTGAAAGTCTTCGTGGGACCGGACTTGGGGTATATTGGATTACGTGTGCGATTGCGACGATTATCTGCGATACAGTGATGGGAGGAATCGTTGACCACTTTGGGGGGTCGATGCGTGCGGCGTTTGTTACGAGCGGGATTGTTTCCGTTTTCGGGTTGATGAGCCTTATTGTCGTTATGGGGTATAAAATTAAGTCGTCTAGTAAATAAGATATAAGTTGATGTCAGGGCCCCAAAATATTGTGGAAAATAAGACGAGGGATAGTAAGTGTTTTGGTGTCCCAAAAATTCGCAATCATTTGGGAAGATAGGGGGTATAAGGAAAAAAGGGGAGGGGCCTCCCCCAACCACCTCCGTTAAGCCTATCATAAGAAGATTAACGAAACGTAAATGCTAAAAAACGACAAAATTGCCGTTAGTCGTTCATTAATCTTTTTCTGGTAGGGTTAAAGGGTGGTGGTGGGGTACGCCCTCTTTTTTTGGAGCCCAACATTATGCGCTAGGTAATAGAAGAAAATTATGAAGGATATGAATAATATTATAATAAATAATATTATATAGCGTGTTGGAATGGTGTTGACGTTTGCCTCACCAGTTCCAGGACAAACAGCAGCAGATGCTTCACAGACAAAGACCCAGACTTTTCCAGTTAGCGTCTGCTTCAATGCTGCTCTCCTTAATTTCCAAACGAAGACATCGACACCGCCTTCACGACCCCAAAGCTTAGCACAGCCTCATTCCTGAATTGTTCGATATCTTGCGGTAAATCTGGTGCAAACGTCGGAAAATCTGGCAAATTTAATATTCTTCCGGGCAAATTCGGGTTAGTCGAATCCCCCATGAGAGACACTGTATTAAACAGAACCGCACTTTTCGTCTCAGATACAGGAACAACAAACTTAAGCACAACCGAATTCGGGTTTGACATAGGCACATAATCCCCCCTGTGCGCCTTGTGTCGCCGGATCATTCTCAGTAAGCTCCACTTCCCCTTGCATGTAAACGTCGCAGTCGTCCCAGACACAACAAGGTCATCCTGTTTTGGGTCATTCAACGGAAGCTCCGTCATTCCCTTCACATCCGGCCAGCGAAAGGACACCTCGGTCGGACATCCATACACCCACTGCGTTTGCTTCACCTTGTCCATATGCCCGATCGCAAATTCATAATTGGATTTTATGGTCCAGTCCGCAACATAGTTCGTTCCAATGGCTCTGTCTCTGTTGACATTAAACTCATTCGTATAAGTAATGACAGGAAGTCCAACGGAATTATCCGATAGGTATTCCTTAAATACTGCTGCAATTGCCTCAATCCTTCGCAAAAACACAACGGCATCCTGTGCAATTACACCAAGCTGATATATTTGGTCTAATATTTTCTCAGGGGACCCACCAAATTCATTAAAACGAAGCAAAAATTCCTTAAAATCATCCGGATCCACCTCAGTCGCTTGGGATGAGTCTGACGACGGCGGAGAGAACGGAAACTTGCCGCGAAGGTTCTTATTAAAATATTGAACCAACGTTTGGTAGTTCTTCATATTTTTTTGCCGCGTTAGCACTTCAGCTCTCCCGAGTACTCCCTTTTTTATGTATTGCATCGTTTCAAGGAAATGGTCGCCTTGTTCTTCTTGAAGGTCCGCAAGTTTTATTTCTTCAAATGCATTTTCTAATGTGTAGCCTTTAAGTGTTGTTGTAATAAATGTTTCCAGTGTACCAATGCTGCTTCCTGGCTGTTTATTCTGAAACGCTTCAGCTTGTTCAACAATGCGCTTCCACTTTGTAAGCAATGCTCTGTTAAGCGGGTTAGCGGTCAACATTACGTCACTTGTAAGTAAATCAATTACAGGTTTTGCTAGCGTTATTGCTAAGTTAGTCACATGTTGACTTTGAATATTCAAAAATGAATTTAAATCCTGTGCGTCCTTCACCCCGTATGCTGGGTATGCTGGACTTGTCTTGCCGTCCCACCAACTAAAGGAAGGATCCCATATATGGTATGGCCCCACTTTTTTCATAAGCGCATCAATGGCATACAAAGTCTCGTAATTTGATGCGAGCAATAAATCGCGCAAAGTAATGTAAAAAAAGCTTACAGACTCGTAATTAAGCATCTCTAATAGCTTCAAGAACTGTTGTACAACGAGCCGCATATTTGCCGTTAGAGAGCGGATCGATTCCTCCAATGCAGACCCATCCGACCCCATAGGGACTGGAACAAAGTTCTGAGACTGCGCGATCAGGCTCATCACATTTTGCTGAAGCCCGTCACGAGCAAGCAACCTAAAGCTTTCTTGGAGGACTACTGGGAAAGAGCTAATCTTTTGGGTGGTGAACGCTTCATATTGTGCACAAAGCTCGCACGCTGCCTTCAACATCTTGTCATCCCAATATAAAAGCTGTCCTTCAGGAACGGTCGTCATAAATTGGTGCCCAAGGGCCCGGCGCATATATGGTTCGCTGAATAAGGTTTTGATCGCCTTTCCAAGCAGGATTATTCCGTACGAGCAGGAACGCGTAGATTCCTCTGGTTGCTCGCCAAAGCGCACGTCGGAAGTCAGCAACTTCGTTAATTCACGTAGGCTGTACCTTAGGTGGTACATTCCAACAGCGCAATTGTCTACAACGGCTTGTGATGTTTCTGCTCCAAAGAAGGGAGATCTGTCTAGAGCGCACAAAAATTCTTCAAATTCGGGCCCTGGTTCAAACACATTTTTGTCCATCCAGGTCGGGGGCGCGTCAAGGATGTCGGGGGATGCGACTTTTGATTCGCCTGATTCGCTTGACTTGGAGTCGGCCTCTGCTTCGAATGTTTTCAGGACGACACCTAAGTCAGTCCCCAGGTCTCTTAGGTAGTTTAAGTTAGGCAATACGTGCGAAT
>JAISRQ010000150.1 GCA_031273545.1 Holosporales bacterium | reverse complement strand
AATAGCAAAAGTAAGCGTCTTCTGCATCCAAAAGCCCGTAATCTTTTGGGGAGTGGATACAATAGCGAAAATAACCATTTATTCATGGGAACACCCTATAAAAAACAACGACCTATTCTAACGCTACATTGATTCACTTGTTTTTTCAATTCTATTTTGACTCATTAGACTTGCTTCTAAAAATGAATTCAAATCTTTGATTTATAAATACTTAGAGATCATGAGTATTCCCAGTATACGTTTGATGAGTGGGTCAGCTCCTATATGACTCACTCGCCTCGATCGACGTTTCTCCTTTCCTTACGCAGACGTTACCATTCTGAACAGTAAACCCTCCTTACGCCGACACCCTTGCTGCTTCGTTCGCCAATTGTTGCGTCTTTATTTTCTTTTGAACTGGAATCTCTAAGGCCGATAGTAAATCGCTCAGCTCCTTCCGTGCTGCCACATGAGACAGGGTCATGGATGTTCCTGTATCTTTCAAATCTAGCAAAGTTGTTCCGTTGATGAACAGCTCTCTAAAAATCACGCGATCGCAAAAGCCAGCCAATAGTCGAAACCCTATTCGCTTAGACAACATCTGTAGGATTCGATGCATCTCTTCTTTGTTCTTCGAATACAGTGGGTTCAGCCTATTTCTCAGGACAATCCAATCAATATTGGAACCGGATCTGCACGCTTTTTCTTTTTTTTGGTCCCAAACCATCGTTGCATATGTGCTCGGACGCAGCTTTTCAATTTCTCCAGGTTCAAGGCGGATTAGCATATCTAAATCTATAAAACTGTCGTTCAGCGGTGTAATCAGCGTATCTGCAAACGAGTGAGCTAGGCGAGACAAAAACGTATCATTTCCAGGCGTATCAATCACGATGTAGTCGTATGAGCTATAGTTTTCTAGCAATTTTTTCAGATTTTGCTCATCCTCCTGCTCTGCAGAAATCCTATTAGGGTTCGTGCTTGCTAATAAGGAAGAATGTTCCGGGACGAGTAGGTCGTCAAACGTATGTTTAGTCCGCTGTCGGTTGGCCACATAGTGGGAAAGCGTCCCCTGGCGTGCGTCCAAGTCTAGGCTGGCAACGCGGGCTCCCTGACGCAGCAAGGATACGATTAGGTGCATAGCGATAGTTGACTTTCCCGTTCCTCCTTTTTCGTTTCCAAGAACGACGATGTATGGCTCTAACATAAAAACACTCCGTTATTGTTTTCGTATGATACGTGGTCTGAGTAGGTGACACTGCCATTAAGTTAACAGTTTCTTAACTAGATAGTCAAACACAACGTGGATGTGAGTTTCCTCCCTCCAAGTTTCAATACCCGCCGAAATTCATGCACAAAACAGACATTAACAAGCATGTAACTGATCAATCGTAAGCCTCTTTGAAACACAGATTTCTTTAATTTTGCTCTGTCTCGCCAGTAAATATTATTGTCTTTTGAGAGATTCTTACGTCTTCACAAAATTGATCTCGCACAAAGTGAGCACACATAAATATGTTGAATTATATAGGAATTATAATAGAAATATTGCAATAAAAATATTGCAATGATAAAGTGCAAACCGTGATGAAATTTCTAGGAGTGTAATATGCATAAGAATGTTGTTGTGTTTTTTTGGGGGGCTTCTACTTGCCTTGTATTTTATGGGCATTGTAGTGTAGATGCAGATGTGATTGGCACCGGCTTTCGGGAGGGGCCGCCTGAATTTAACACCCGTTTGGGTATCGGAGAAGGGGGCGGTTCGCTTGATTCTAGGGTTAGGATGAAAGAGACCTTGAGAGCGCTTAAATCGGATGGCTGGTTGCGTCCTCCTGCGAAAGACAGTGTCGAAGTGAAGTATGCGCGGGGCATTCATGTTGACAGGCTTGAGGATTGTGGTCCAAAAGAGGACGATCTTCTTAGTGCGCCATTGGAGGGTGATACTGACTTGGAGCGCAGGTCGTCCTATTTTATGAAGGTGTCCTCTGCTGTTGCCGAGTTCTCTCATTACGTCGTGAATGAGGCGGACAGGTGGATTCATTTGTTGGAAAAGAACACAGTTAAAAATAAGATCCAATATCGCGGAAGCTTCGTTGACTTATCTTCCGCTGGGGCGGCTGTGTCATCTTGTCGGGGAGTTTGGGATGCTGCGCTGATTTATGCTGAGGGGCTGCGCTTCTTTTTATTGGCAGGTTTGACGGATTACGCTAAGAAGACACAGAACCTGTACTTTGAAACGTTAGGAATGGGGAGGTTTGTGCCAGTAAATAAAACTACTCAGCTTTTTGCGTCTTCTGTTTTCGGTCGGTCGCTTTGCGATATGCACGCTTTGGCTGGGGGAAAAGGTCTTATCCTTGAAAATCCGAAAAAGTTTGGCATAGAAACAATACCTCTGAATGTGTGCAAAGAGTTAGGTCTGTTGGATAGGATAGTGTCTGAAGCTTTGTGTAAGGATGGGCCGTTTTCTTATCCGTCGATTTGTCGTTTTGTTCAAGTTGGTAATGAGATGCTAGGGGGGGTATTTGCCGACGTGATGGATGTATCATATGTATTAGAAGATGTCTTGCTAGAGTCTGGCGTTTCGCTGGATGAGCTGTCTCGTGATGTATCTACTGAGCTATCTCTTAGCGAAGGACATCGTCGTGCTAAAAGGGGCGTGCATCTACAGGCAAGAAGCTGTTTGGGTATGCTGGGCGTTAATGTCGGTTATGTAAGACGGTTACGTGTCAAATTGTTAGAAATTAGTCAATTGATCAGTATCTGCCAAAATTTTGATGGAAGAGTGTCCCTTGTTGACAGATTTTTAGTACCGACGTTGCGCGAGACTTCCAAGAAAATGAACGAGCTCTCGGATAGCGATATTAGGTTTATAGGACGTCACGTCCGCAGCAACCGCAGGAACGTGTGGCGATCACCACAGGACTTTCGCAAGACGTTGAGTATAGGAGATGTCAGCTGTTGTATGGCTACGCCTGAGTGCTGGGGTGAGAGGCGTTTCGATTCACTTGCCGGGCTTTTGAAAAATCCTGATAGGAGTCATTTTAGTAGGAGCTATGAACATGTAGTGCGTTCGTACTTGGGTATAATAAGAGGGTTTCAGGGTTATCTTGGAGAAGTGAACTCTAATTCCTCATTACAAGCGCGTGCGCGTCATTGTAATCTTCCAAGGAAGAGTTGTTTTACCGAGGTTCGCAAAGATTCTCCTCGCGATGTATCCGGGGAAACGTTGCAAAGTGGTGTATCCGAGGAAGTGTTGCAAAGTGCGACGCGGTACAATTCGGAGCGTAGGAATTGTTCGCTTGCAAATCAGCCCACGACGGCCGGGCGCGCCAGCCCAAGTGCAGTTCCTCATATGGATAATGCTATTAATTCGTTCGGTAAAATTACTGATGGATTGAATCGTATCCGCGTGTTGTTGGGCCGCTTTAAAGAGAATGTATGATTGGAGAAGCGGCGGTTGACGATGAGGAAAAGATAAGGGCTGAAAGAACTGGCACAGGGATCTGACAGTTTTTGGCGAGAATGAATAAAAGAGAGGATATAAATCTAAGGTGATTGGATGAACGAGTTCTGTCCTGGGGATGGCGCGAAATGGGGGCATGGTGGCAAAAATGAGTGTTGATTGAGAATCGGTGACAAAATAGAAACGTGCCCTGTAAAAATTAAGAGGGGTGGTCGTAACCTGGGTAGGGAGGGGCCCTCCTCCTGCTCTTGTTCTCCAAAATGGTTGCGGACAACGGGGGTTTTCCTAGATTTCTCTGACTGAGGTTGCTCGCGTCTACTGCTACTTTCGATAGAACGGTAGAATTCGGAGGTGTTGCACGTGTGCTTACAATTCATGTGCAATATTTTCTCTGCGATACATAAACTTGTTATCGCACTAAAACAGCAATAGTAATGCGAATAATAAACTTCCTAAACCTTTGTCAATACAGTTTGGCGTCCCTTGTTTATCTTTGTGAATATGGATAGCATCACAACAAGTAGATAGTTATTTCACATAGGAATTAGATATGAACATTAAATCAATTAGCCGTTTTTGTTGCAACGCCGTTTATATAGCGTCCCCTTGTTTCTTCGTTGGAATGGGGGTCGATGTGGCTTGTTCTAATGAACTCCCAGAGGCAGCAAGTGTTGCAGCCCCACGAGATTACACTCAACAGGAGCTTTTAGACGCGGAGGTACGTCCATTAGCGAAAGCAGCAAGGTACTATAAATATATAGCAGACAAAGGCAATAGAAACGCTTGCTTTCGATATGGTGACTGCCTTCTCTTTGGACGAGGTGTTCCGATTAACCTTGATGAGGCAAATAATTATTATGAGCGAGCCAAACAACTTCCCAGAGTGAACGGCGTCGATGTAAAACTTGACAATACAGAGGCTTTTCTCGCAGAGCAGTACAAAAAAGCAGCAGATCGAGGCGACGCGACAGGACAAGTATTGTATGCAAACAAATGTGAACACGGAAAAGGCGTTCCAGTTGATCTAGCGCAGGCTGCTGAGTACTACAAAAAAGCCGCCGACCAAGGTCACGCAGATGGACAAGTGCTCTACGCAGGTTGTTGCGAAAAAGGAAGAGGCGTTCCGGTAGACCTAGCGCAGGCTGTTGAATATTACAAGAAAGCTGCCGACCAAGGTAATGCAATTGCGCAATTCTTATATGCATATCGTTGCAAAATAGGAAGAGGTGTTCCAGTGGACGTAACGCAGGCTGCTGAATATTACAAAAAGGCTGCTGACCAGGGTCATGTAGATGCGCAGTTCTTATATGCAAACTATTGCGAATTTGGACAGGGGGTTCCGGTTGACCTACCTTTGGCGGCTGAGTATTACAAGAAGGCTGCTGACCAAGGGGATGCGCAGGCACAGGTGAATTATGGCGACTGTTGCTACTTAGGAAAAGGAATTCCGGTTGACCTACCTTTGGCTGCTGAGTATTACAAGAAGGCTGCTGACCAAGGGGATGCGCAGGCACAGGTGAATTATGGCGACTGTTGCTA
>JAISRQ010000063.1 GCA_031273545.1 Holosporales bacterium | reverse complement strand
AAGAAATATTAGGAAAGCCTTGTTCAGAAATTCCATTAATTTCAGCAACACTTGCGCAAATTACACGCGGTTACTTTGAATACTTCTAGGACTTAGCCCTGACACTGTGAAGTACTCAGCTGATTATTTTATAGTGTGTCGGAAAAAGGTCGTTCTCCTAAAAACGCTCTATCAAGTTTGAACTACTACTGTGTTTATCTTTTTATAAGCACGTAGCGAGTACTGTCTTGGAACGCTACATATGGCAGCGTCAAATTCTTTTGTATTTTATCCGCCGTAGCAAACGGGCTTTTCTCTGCAACACTCAGTATATTTTCAGGAGTGAAAAGATAACCAAGGCTTTCATTCACCTTATAGGCCAATTTATTTATACTCAAATCGGAAGGGGCCTTTAAAGCTGTATAAGCGTAACCATGGGCCATTCTGTGCTTTCGTATGCATTCTTTTTGCATGTATTCTTCTTGCATGAGAGGATCATCTGGTAATGTGCATTCTATTCCAAAACGTTTAAAATATTCAGCCCAATCTCCGTTAGCGATAACGTATGTATAAAGATGTTTCATTTCAATACGTTCCATACGTTTAGCCCACTCATTTATAATGTCGAACTCTTCCGGAGTCATGTCTATTGATTCTAAACCTTTAGCTGCCTTAGCATTTCGACTTAATTCATTATACTTATCCAATCCACCTTCAATTAAGGCAATCATGCTATAATAAGGAAAGTGTATAATGTTACCATGGTCATTGATATGTCCAAAAGGAGCGACTTTACACAGGGACTCAATATCACCTGGAATTTCGTGTACATTGTAAATATTATTGATCTCAGCTAAAAATTTTTCTAAGTCTTTAACCTCTAGAAAAAAATCGGTACGGAGTCCAATAGTGCCGCCGGATGGAAGCACGTTTGCAGCAACGTTTAATAAAGATATTTTTTCATCATCAGACTTGTCATAACCCAGAGTGTTAAAATCATCATGAATTGCATCAAATTTTAAGTCATCTAAAAAAGCTAACGCACGCCAGCTACCGAGATGTGTCGCATCTTCCAATAGAGCAGGAGGTAAGCCTTCAGGCCCACGTAGAAACCGCTGCTCAAGTAAAGCCGCATCAGCCCCCATCATAAAGACATTTTTATCCCAGTAAACACAAAAATCGTTCATAAACCTTGATCTTTTACCCAATCCATCATCCCCTAAAACTAAACAGATCTTTCGTGTTGGATTTCTTTCCTTCCATTCTAAAATGCGCATAGAGAAGTAGTATATATTATAAAGAAACTGCTCTGAAAGGTGATACCAGTCTACATTGTCAAGCTTTGCAAATTTTTCTCTTCCAATCCCGCTTAATATTTTCCATTCTTCTATGCGGAACATGCATAAGTTGATTTCGGGGTGCTCAAGTAACATTTCGTTGAATGAGTACGTTCCACCTCCTGCCTTTGCAAGATTCATAAAGGTAGAAGCCGCTTTTTTTATCAAAGGTTCAATTTTGTTCAGGCAACATACTCCGTTTTCGTGAAACAAACCAACTAACAAGCTCGCACATAGTGCAGTAATTTTTCTCTTCATAGATACACTTATCGATATTGTACTGAAATTTAGTGTAGTGATATTGATAGTTGCTGTCAAGGGACAAGTGTACAAGAATTCGTGCGATTATGCCTATCCTAGTCAGCCTGGGCCCCCCATGCAGGAATTCAACTCGCAATGCCGCATTGCGGGGACACAACACCGTCATCACACTGGTCCGCATCGCAACAACATTGGGCTACATCGTCATATTGTGGGAGCACGCAACCGATTATTTTATCGCGCAGAGTGAAAAGGTGGCGTTCTCCCATAAATACTTTATCTAGGAAGTACCCAGTAAGATTGAATACATTCCAAACATCTCTTATATATATATTTGCTGACGACGTAGTTTTCCCTACAGATTGGCTCACCACTAGATTTTCCGCCATGTCTGTTCTTCGGGTAATAATTCCGCTAGCGATGTCTCCTGTCGTAACGACGCCACCTGCTATTCCATACACTTCTCCGCCACTCCCGCCTGCGCCACCCGCCGTTCCATCAATATCTCCACTCCTGCCGCCTCTCATCCCGTTCACCGCGCTCCTTCTCGCATTCATCACCCACATTGGGCACTTTAGCAACTTATGTGCGTACGGCTCCCCAGTTGCTTGCGATAACACTGCCCCAGTTTGCGGGGATACATAGCAATACTGGTCATCCGCGTCTATTGCGCCAAAGTCAAACCCAAAACCGACTTGTTCTAAAAGGAAAAATTCAAATAATAAGTAATCGACGATCCATGCTTTGCCCTCGCCTACTTCGGATTTAGACAGTTCTGCTGCAATCCCAGAACTGCAACTCGACGAAGTAAGTATTTCCAAAAAAGCCAAGCATCGCTCAAATATTCTCGGGCAAGGTGTCCGCTCCGTCAACGTAATGCGCAGCAATTCCCCCAAAAACATCAACACATTCAGCCTCGCCCTGTCACGCATAACATGTACGCCATACGAATGCTTTAGGTCAAATTTCCAAAACCCAAGCTGATCATTTAGGCGTGCCGTCCACGTCGCATCAACCATGTCGCCAATCGTAATATACCCGCGCTTTAGCAACCCCTTGTGTACTCCGTGGTTCCTCGATAACACAGTTACTATGCTTGAAGATTCCCCGAAACGAGCAGATTTTATGACGATGGCTTGATCTTCCCATTGCATTATTTACACACCTCAATTGAAGGCGAAGCGTTTGGACGGACAACTTCTTGCGCGTGCTCTCCCTCGCATGGAAACTCCACAGCTGCTCCTTCGCATGGAGATTCAATAGCTGTTCCTCCGCATGAAGACTTCACATTTGCTCCTCCGCATGAAGAGTCAACAGCTGGAAATAATACAGAATGAAGCGCAAATATAGCGACTTCGACGTTTTGCTTGGCTGTAATAAAACTGATTCTTAGCCGAGACGTCGATAACGAAGACACGGAAACATTGTTATCGCTGCACGTTTTCAATACAGAAAGGATCGTACTGTTTTCTAAACCAAGGCCCACAACAGATATTTCTGCAACGTCTCTGTCAAATATTACCCTATCCACCCGCTGTTTCAGTACTAATTCACTGCAGCATGCTTCCATTACTTCCGCGTACGCTGCTTCTATTATGAGTATTATGTGGGTTAATTTGCTGTCTGGTATTTTATCACATACATCACTCTCGTATAAACGCAGTATATCGAAGGGGATATTCCTCTCCGAGATGTAACACAAAACACTTATATAATGAATAGCTATGATATCAACTTTAACAATACTATGTTTTGATGATATTCCCGTAATTACTAACTTCTCCACGTTGCCCTCTCCCTGTTGCACTTCCAATCAGTTTTATGACACACCACACCGTAAAAATCCAGATAAAGAATATCATGGACTCAGCATTATCCAATAAGGGCGGGAAAAGAACACCGTAAAAGCAAGTGTTTGCCCCATTCAAACACTCGCGATCATTTGAAGAATGAGCCTATTACTCCGATTTATCTTTAGCGTTTACCTTTGGCAAATACTTCACGGTAGCAAACGGCTGTTCTGCGAACACGGACTTCAGCATCCTATTTACATCGTCGTGTGTTACAGAATTGATGTACTCAACCGTCGCCTCAATGTCATCCAATTTATGCCCCAGAGCTAAATTTGCAAAAACGAATCGCATTTTTTGATGCCCATCACGCGCATCATATACACACTCTTTTATGCGATTTTGCTTGGCGCGATTAAATTCTTCTTCACTAATACCGTGCTCTACCACTTGTTTTATTTTAGAGAAAAATTCCTTCATGAACTTCTCAATTGAAACATCTGGCATTAATGCAGCCGAAATGCTCAAAGGACGTGGATCCAACGACTCATGGAACAAACAACTTAAGTTTGAGGCCAACGCTTTTTTATCAATGAAATAGCGGCTAAACTGAAATACGACTCCAGCAAACAACGCGTCCAATCCAATGCTAATGGCATGTATATCCTTCTCACTGTGAGTCGAGTGATGTGGAACATTGTTATACAAAAGTGCCACTTTATTTGACGAGACCTTATCACTGTAATATGTAATTTCGTGCGATATGTCCTTTGTTAGCGCATTCTTTACACGCTCCCTCTTGGGGACTTCACCGCTTTTGATCTTCCCAAAATACTGCTCCGCCTGAGCAAACACTTCATTCGCGTTTACATCTCCAATAACTATTAATGCAGCGTTATTTGGCTTATACCACTTTTTATAATGATCCATTATGGCTTCACACGAATACCCCAAAATATTATGACGCAGCCCAATTACCTCACGTCCATACGGATGCTGAGGAGACAAAGCCCCCATGATGTATTCTTCGGCTATGCCAAGAGGTGGGTTCTCCACAGCCATCAAGCGCTCTTCAAACACAGCCATTTTCTCTTTTTCGAATATATCCTTGTTTTTCAAGTTAAAGTTAGCCATCCTATCTGATTCAAGGTCTAACACAATGTGAAGAGCATTTGCAGGACAATCCGTCACATACATTGTAAAATCCTCAGACGTGCATGCGTTAACAGTTCCGCCAAGGTTTCCAGCGGTTACATCCACGCTTGGGAACTTCGTCGACCCGTGAAAAAACATGTGCTCAGTCATGTGGGATAATCCAAATAAATGCTCCGGGTCATCACACGAGCCAACACAGTAAAGGACGCCAACGC
>JAISRQ010000041.1 GCA_031273545.1 Holosporales bacterium | reverse complement strand
GTCGATTACTGCACAGATAACCTGGACGCGATGGAGCACACGAATCATCAAAAATTAAAGGAGATCCTTATTTTGTTGGCTCCTGGGTTAAAGGCAACGAGGTATAAGAAGAAAGTCACAGCGATCATAAGAAGGAACGGACACAGGAGCGAAGTAACGCGAACAGCAATTAAACATGTAAATTTTTGCTTGGACATGTTCTCTTATGTGGCAGTAGAAAACGCGAAAATAGGACGCGTTGCTATGGCGGAAATGTGTAAACATGCGTTTTATGCTTTACCGCCAACGGACAATAAAAAACATCTTGAATTATATATTCGGAAAATGTTTGGGGGCGCCCGTTTTGATGATTGGCCAAGCATAGAGTACCGTTTTTCATTAGAAAAAGTTTGGCCGAATTGGAAAAAATAATCCGTATTTGCAATTATGCACGGGCCCCCAATTAATGCGGACAAGGAACTAAGGGAACGAAATGATCGCAAGCATTTGTTCGTCCAACAAGTCCGTAATCATTTGGGGCCATGGATCTGTATTGTCGTAACTTTGGTTACGGCCAGGAGTAGTCCACCCCGTTCATGCGTATATTGTTCGTCAAAAGAGAGTATTAACGATTTATTAACTTTTTTGTGTAGAATTAATCTGGTGTTTTTTTTATTTAAAAATAGGACGATTCATGGTTAATAAGAATATCAGAACATTGTAACATAATCTATTACATACCCCCAATTTGCCGCATATATTGCGTCTATTTCAATTTCGTCCATTCTGGATGCCAATACGTTAATTCTCGTTAGCCAAGCTTCAATTTCCGACACGGTCAAAGATAATCTTGGGCGATACACAAGCATGATAATTGTGGACAAATACAACCCAACAAATCTGCTTTATTCAAGTTTAACGAACCTTATAAACCTACGTATGTACGATGGCGGTGGAGTAGACGGTGGCTTGCAAGGGCAGATATCAGCGCTCGCAAAGGGCTCAAAAAAACTAGAGTACCTGAAAGTCCCTGATTGGGGCCCGACAATCGCAACTAAGGCATTTGGGGATTCGAACTCGAACAATGTCTCCTCTATTCAACAACTAGTTGGGTTTGAAGATGTTACTACTATGAATGATTATGCGTTCTGTAATTGCACAAACATAACATCACTTTATTTGCCAAATGTAACAACTTTAAAATACGCAGTGTTTTATCTGAACAGTGGCATTCAACATCTCGATTTTCCAAAATTAAAAGTCGCAGGCAAAGGGACTTTTGATCATAGCGGACTTGTCTCAGCCTCGTTCCCAGAGCTAATATCTGCAGACGACGGGACGTTTTATTACTGTTCTAGTTTAGAATCAGTTAATTTGCCGAAACTGAGAATTATCGTAAAGAATTTGTTTGATGGATGTACAACATTAAAGTCGATAACGCTGTCAGATCAAATCACTTCTGTAGGAGGATCTGCTTTTCGCAATGTAAGCAATTGTGCCATAAATTTCATCGCCAGTGTTCCTGATACTGGAGAACTACACAATGGAATTGAATTGTCGTGTTCTAGAATTAAATCTGGAGGAATTGGAGCTGTTACCGCGTTTAACTATTCGCTTGGAGCAGATGTTGTAAGTGCTCTACCAGGAACAAACCTAGTTGATTACGTAAACGAAGTGCTAAAACTATCCAAAGCAGATGTTCCTTTGCTGACAAGCGTTCCTGCAGGTTCCAGCGTATTAAATCTTGGAAACGCCATTGCAAACACAACGGGCCTAACCCAGCATGGCGGGCTAATTGACGTCATAAAAATAGGCAGCTTGTCGTATTCATGGAATGGCTCAGCGTGGTGTGCAAGTTGACTCGGTTTATTTTATTCGCTATACATTACATATTATGAAAGGTATATCGAAAAATATAAACCATCTATTACTCAGCTTGCCAAAAGGAGCCGTTATCACAAGCTCGTGGCTTGCAAGCCGTGGCGTTAATTATCGATTACAGCATCATTACGCAAATGAAACTGGTTTGCTCTCTAAGGTAGGTGGTGGCGCATATGTTGTGCGGGGAAATGAAGCAAAAGTAGAAGGGGCACTTTACGCGCTTAACTCCCAGTTATGTCTTGATTTGCACGTTGGAGCAGTCACTGCGTTAGGGGAAATCCACAACGTTAGGCATTTTGTTGCTTTAGGTAACGCAACGTTACAGATTTTTACTGCAGGAAAAACACATATTCCAGCGTGGTTCACGCAAAAATTTGGGAACGATTGTTATTTTATAAAGACTCGATTTTTAACCACAAATACTGGAAAACAAGAAATAAACTTTCGTGGATTTACGTTTAAAACTTCCTCGCCGGAACGCGCCATATTGGAAGCCATATTCCTGTGTAAGCATGGTCAAGGATTAAAAGAAATCGCTCAAATAATGGAGACATTAACGAACTTACGTCCTGCAGTATTGCAAAAATTGCTAGAAAATTGTTCTTCAATAAAAGTGAAAAGAATCTTTTTATATTTAGCTGATGCGCAAAGACACAGTTGGTTTGACTTTCTTGACTTGGAAAAAATCTCTTTGGGAGCTGGAAAACGTGTAATATCTCCGTCAGGAAAATTAGACAAGAAATTTTTGTTAGTAATAGATGATTTAAGTGATGTATAAGTATGAATAATTATTATGAACAAGTTCGGTTATTAGTCGCGCTATTGCCGCATATTGCAAAGGAGGATTGTTTTGCATTGAAGGGAGGGACTGCTATCAACCTATTTGTTCGCGATATGCCAAGATTATCTGTTGATATTGATTTGCAGTATATTTACGTTGACGATAGGCAATCAGCATTTGCGAATATTAATGGAGCACTTGAAAGAATTGTAACAGCTTTACAAAAAATTGGATTCATTGCGACGCTTAGGCAGGATAGTAAAGGTCTATGCAAAATAATTTGTTCTGATAAATTTGCAACTGTAAAAGTTGAACCAAACTACGTCATCAGAGGGTGTATTATCCCTCCAAGCGTCATGCAGAATTCCCTTAAAGTACAGGAAACATACGGATTTGCGTCTATTCAAGTCTTATCTTTTGGGGAACTTTTCGGAGGGAAAATTTGCGCAGCGTTAGATCGTCAGCATCCTCGAGATTTATTCGACATTCAATATTTACTGAACAACGAGAAGGTTACGCAAGATGTAAAACTTGGGTTTATTGTTTCTTTACTGAGCCATAATCGTCCACCACACGAAATATTGATGCCAAATATTCAACAGCAATATGTTGTTTTTGCCAAAGAATTTGCAGGAATGACTGAGGAAAAATTTTCTTATGAGGACCACGTTGATATCCTACAACGCTTAATTGATGAGGTGAATGCTGCGTTTACAGACCGAGATAAAACTTTCCTTATTAGCTTTTTTGACGCTGATCCAAAATGGAACTTGGTAGAAGCAAATGATTTGCAAAAGCTGCCAGCAATAAAGTGGAAAATCAAAAATTTAAAATTGCTGAAGGAAAATAATTCGCAAAAATTTGCGATGCAGCTAGAGAATTTGTGCAATGTATTGGCTGAGTAATATATAACGCCGTATAAATGAAGCTGTCTAGTGCACAAATATACTTTTATATTATTTAATAAATAGCGCAGAATAGAGCAATCCGCCCCTCGTCCGAATAGGTCAGAGAATACAATGCGCCATCATAATTAGCTAGTCCTTCCATGCTAATAACCTGCATTCACTCTACATCAAACCCTACTAGAATTAGAGCTCTATTTCCATGTAATGAGGGCCCTGCTGGTGGTTGGTTACAACTTTACAACAACTTACAAATGTTGCTATCGAGCAGGTTAACAACAAATTTGTTCCATTTATTTATCCTTTCGTTTCGGGTCGTATGCTCGTAAAAGATGACTTTATTGTTTCTTCGTCAATGTCTAAAAAACATGCAGCAACGCAGTAAAAAAAGTGCCTCAGTGCAAAAAGGCGGTCCCCTTTTATAAATGACCACGGCGGGGTCATATGGGGACACGTGCATGGAGTCAGAAAATAGGACGCATCCCCTCGTGTTTTGTATCGGTCCAACAGTACCTTTGGCCCCCGATCAAGCAACTATCAAGTATCTTTTTTACTGAAAATATTCTTTCACAGAAACACCATCCATCTGCCTACACCTCCACTGAAGGGCTTAGGAGAGCAATACCTTCTGGATATTTAGGGAGCTACTGAACGCGGGATTCAAAATATTGCAAAGAGAAATTGGATAGTCGCAAACGTTTGCCCGACCCTGTTTTTGACAAGTCGAGCAAACACCGCAATTACGCAGCCGTTGTATGCAAAACCTAGCCAACTATCCAAGCTGAACCATTCCACGCGTACGACGAGTCGCCTACCTTTACGACATCAATCAGCCCGCCGTGTTGGGTCAGCTCTGCAGTATTGGCTATGCCAAGCTCAAGAACGCAGTTAACTCCAGAAAGCAACGGAACGTCTTCTTTGGTCAACATTAGCACTTCATTCACGTACCTATTCAGGTTTGTTCCTGTTACGCGCTCCAAAAGGCCAGCACCGAGCGAAAACCTAAATTCAGTGACATTCCCAAATCCCCCAGCGCTGATTCTTTCACACGATAAAGCAATCCCATTATGTGGCTCTTCATATGCGTAAGCACCAACGAGATTAACAGCACACTCTGGTACATTTCTAAAGGCAGACTCTCCTACAACGACTTGATCTGACAGCGTTAGGGACCTTAAACCAGTACAGTCGTCAAAGCAACTCGGACCTATCTCCTTCGCGTTAGGAAACGA
>JAISRQ010000149.1 GCA_031273545.1 Holosporales bacterium | reverse complement strand
CACAAGTGTTGCCTCTGTATAGCGCGGAGGCGGCTGCGTAAAGTGTTGATCAGGAAGCGTCTTCAGAAGCGCCAAGTCGTCCCCTTTCTGCAAAACAGGAAGATTCGCGCTATCGTCATCCGCATCCACTTCGTCGCGCCCTTCTTGATATACGCGAAGGAACCCGTCAAACACCTGCGTAGTCCCTACGGCCTTGAACATATTTGCCCCTGTTGGGTCCGTTATCTCTGCAACTGTTTGGTCGAAAAGCGCATTGTCCATCTGAGATGCAATTGCCCTCTTCCAAATCAAGTTATAGAGCACCTTTTGGTCCGCATCCAAAAATTCCGCTACGTCGTCAGGGCGACTAAATATGCTTGTGGGACGGATGGCTTCGTGGGCTTCTTGCGCATTTTTCGCCTTAGTCTTATACACACGCTTTTCAGCCGGAAGGTAATTTTTCCCGTAAATGTCCTCTATGAATTTGCGCATATCATTGATTGCTTCTTGGCTGAGGTTCACGCTATCCGTTCTCATGTATGTAATCAAACCTGTGAGCTCTCCGTTGATGGATATCCCTTCGTACAGTTTTTGAGCTGTGCGCATTGTTCGAATCGCCCCAAACCCTAGCTTTCGCGATGCTTCCTGCTGTAATGTGGATGTGGTGAACGGAGGCGCGGGGTTGCGGCGGATCTGCTTCTTCTCTACGCTGGACACGGCATAGTCGAGTGCATCCAACTTAGAACAAATTTCGGAGGCTTGCTCTTGGTTGGTGACGGACATTTTGCCGAGTTTAGTTGAACCAAATATGGACAGTTTGGCAATAAAAGTCTCGTTTTTTTCCGTTTTGAAATTACCACCAATAGTCCAGTATTCTTCTGATTTAAATTTCTCGATATCTTGTTCACGCTCTACAATCATGCGTAACGCCACAGATTGCACACGCCCTGCGGACCTGGCTCCTGGAAGTTTTTGCCACAAGATTGGGGATAAGGAATAGCCAACAAGATAATCTAGAGCTCGTCTGGCTAGATACGCATTTACGAGCAATTCATCTAAATCATGAGGATCATTAATTGCGTTTAGTACTGCATTTTTAGTGATTTCATGAAAGACTACTCTGTGCATTGGAGGCGTTTTATCCTTGTATTTCTGTGAAATGATCTGAGATATATGCCATGCTATGGCCTCACCTTCTCTATCAGGGTCGGTAGCAAGCAATAGCTGCTGGCTCCCCTTTACGGCGTTCAATATGTCGTCAATATGTTTTCCTGACCGCTCTGTTTGGCCCCAAACCATTGCAAAGTCATGGTCAGGGTCTACTGAACCATTTTTATTTACAAGGTCGCGGACGTGTCCATAGCTTGCAAGAACGGAATACCCTGGGCCAAGATACTTCTCTATCGTAGATGCTTTGGCCGGAGACTCGACTATAACTACTGTGTTTGTTTTTGTATTCATAATTTTTCTGCACTCACGTTATGTTGGCGTGATGCCCCCCCTTACTACAGGGTACATCATACTCTTTGGAAAGTAGAGATATCTTCCGACTAAATCAAGCATAATTAACTAAAAGGTGAAAAATACTCAATAGATAAAGGATATATTTCGGAAGCATCAAAGATTATGGAGCAAAAACTGGAAGCTCGGAAGCGCTTGCCCGCGCAAAAAGTCCGTGTACTGTACCTTATAGTGTTAGGAGAAACAAATTTAGAACAACTTCCTAAATAAGTATTTTTATTTATTTATTTTTCCTATCGTCTTCTAATTTCACGCAAATGCACGCCATTTGGCATCTTTTATTAATTTTTCCCTTGTTTTTTAATATTTTTTACGTGAGGACAAAAAAAGGCTTTATCGACATACTTGCGTTTGATATAAATGGTGTATACACTAAGATGGTTGAATGGCATGAGGAGGCCCTAAAAATGAAGGAAGGAATTCACCCAAATTTGCACAAAATAAAGGTTGTTATGACTGATGGTGCCGAATTTGAGACCAGCAGCACCTGGGGAAAAGAGGGAGACACTATAAATTTGGACATCGACCCGAAATCGCATCCAGCATGGATTGGCGGCGGGAAGAGGCTCATCGACAGCGGTGGACAAATCAGCAAGTTCGGTAAGCGTTTCCAGAATTTTGGACTGAAAAAGAATAATGATTAGATTGGGAGGGACGTAATAATGCCATTTAGTGGAGTTTTACGAGTTGTTTCAGATGACACTGATTTTTTGTCTGAGTTAAATCCTCAGCAAAGAGAAGCTGTCCTTACAGTTGACGGGCCTTTGCTAGTTTTAGCTGGTGCTGGAACGGGGAAAACGCGCGTGTTGACGTCAAGAATCGCTCATATAATTTCGCAAGGGCTTGCGTTCCCTGATGAAATTTTGGCAGTGACGTTCACGAACAAGGCTGCTTTTGAGATGAAGCAGCGGGTATGTGAGTTGGTGCAAGATTTGCCTGGCGACATGTGGATTGGAACGATCCACTCTATGGCCATGCGAATTTTGCGGCAATATGGCGGGGCCGTCGGGCTTGACCCTAATTTCTCTATATTGGACGACGATGATCAGCTTCGCTTAGTGAAGGGGATCGTTTCCGTATTAGAGTTGGACGAAAAGCAGTACCAGACGAAGGTGATCATGGGTCACATTCGGCGCTGGAAAGACCGTGGGCTTTTCCCGTGGAAACTTGGTTTGGCTATGGGGCCAATCGAGACTATGTCGCGACGAATTTACAAAGAATATCAAGAGCGCCTGAAAACGCTTAGGGCTTTGGATTTTGGCGACCTACTGCTGTATTGCACGAAATTATTCGACGAGCATCCTGAGGTACTACAGATTTTTCATGAAAAGTTCAAATACATACTGGTGGATGAATATCAGGATACTAACACTGCGCAATATTTGTGGTTGAAGGCACTGGCGTCTGGACGGAAAAACATATGCTGCGTTGGCGACGACGACCAAGCCATATACACTTGGCGTGGAGCGGATGTTGGCAATATCCTTCGCTTTGAACAAGATTTCGAAGGCGCGAAGGTTATTCGGCTTGAGCAAAATTACCGTTCGTCTGGACATATTTTGACAGCAGCAAGCGCACTGATTCGAAACAACGTCAAGCGCCTTGGGAAAGAGCTGTGGACGTCTGCGCGCGAAGGGGACCAAATTCGCGTGAAGCACGCGTGGAATAGCGAGGATGAAGCCCGTTTCATTTGCAATGAGATTGAGAAGTTGCGTGCAGAAGGGGCGTCGTTTGGCTCCATGGCAGTGTTGGTTCGTGCAATCTTTCAGACTCGCGAGTTTGAAGAGCGCTTCCTTCGTCAGAACGTTCCGTATCAAGTTGTGGGCGGGTTGCGTTTTTATGAGCGTCAGGAAATTCGGGATGCAATTGCGTACATAAAGTTCTTGATTGATAACGATGATAGTTTAGCTTTCGAGCGAATTATAAATGTTCCAAAAAGAAGCATTGGAGAGGCAACGTTACACAAGGCTCATGTAATTGCTCAGGAGGAGGGAGTTTCTGTTCCTGTGGCAGCCCAGATGTATGCAGCCAAAGTTCGCGGAAAGGCATCGCAAGCAATTAACGTGTTCTTTTCCGTGATAACGGAGGCACGCGCATTGTTGGATAATACTCCGCCAGCAATTGTTGTGAAGACGTTGTTGGAGGACTCTGGGTATATCTCTATGTGGAAACAAGAGAAGACATCAGAGGCACTGACTCGCTTGGAAAACTTGAAGGAGTTAGTAAATGCGATCGCCGAGTTTGACTCACTTAGGGATTTCGTGGATCACGTTAGTTTGATGGCAGACAGGGTGGACCCAGATAACCCGGATATTGTGAGCATGATGACGATCCATGGGGCGAAAGGGTTGGAGTTCGATACGGTATTCCTTGTTGGCTGGGAGGAAAATCTGTTCCCTAATCAGCGCACTATAGTTGACAACGGAATGTCTGGTTTGGAAGAAGAGCGACGGCTTGCGTATGTAGGAATTACCAGGGCGAAAAAGTTGATATTCATTAGTTATTGTTCTCACAGGAAGACAAATAACTCTGGTTGGCAGATGGCGGTTCCGTCGCGCTTCATTAGGGAGCTCCCTCGGGACAGTGTTATCTTTTTGGATAAAAAGGGGATCCCTGGTCCAACGGAATCCATGAAAGATGTCGCGGACGAAGAGACGTCAGAAATGGTCAGAGCACGCTATAAGTCTATGTAAATGGTTGGTCGCGTATTAGCAATTTTAAAAAAAGAGATCTATCACATAGTGCGAGATCCCTTTACTTTGCTTATCGCGCTGATCATGCCTGTCATTATGGTGATCATGTTCGGCAGCGCGATCGAATTTAATGTTCAGAACGTAGCAACAGCCTACGTTGACCAAAGCAACACACCAGCATCTAGGACTTTTTTGAACCTGCTTGGTAGTTCGCAGTATTTCAAGTTAACCCCCTCCAAAAGTATATCTCTTGGCTGTAAACAGATGGAAACTGAGGCAGCGAAGGCGTTGATCATTATTCCATCTACATTTGAGCGCGACATATTGGGAAGTGGCTCGGGGCAGATTCAAGTCTTGTTGGATGGAACGGATAACTCTGCAATTGGCGCAATCAGTGGGTATATTGGTGCAGTGCAAGCAAGGGCAGCTCAAGAGATTTGCAATGTGAAAGGTGCCCCTCCTCCTGTTAAGTTGGCGAGCAGGTTTTTATTTAATCCAGAATTAAGTTCTAAATGGTTTATTATTCCTGGATTGGCTGCGGTAATTATGGCGATATTGTCAATACTCTTGACAGCACTTACTGTTTCGCGGGAATGGGAAAATGGGTCGATGGAGCTGTTGCTGTCGACTCCTGTGCGCCCATTTGAGATCGTATGCGGAAAGATTTTGCCGTACGCAGCGCTTGGTTTGTTTGCTGTGTTGGTGGTTTACCTTGTAGCGAGGTTGCTTTATGGGCTTCCGTTTGTTGGGTCCCATTTGGTCTTTTTAGCTGGGACTGTGTTGTTTTTGGTGGCGTACTTGGGGCTTGGGTTGTTGATTTCAACTGCTGTGAGGAATCAACAGGCGGCGGTCCAAATGGGTATGGCGATTGGGTTGATGCCGTCTATGCTTTTTTCTGGATTTATTTTCGCATTGGAACATATGCCTGCGGGGTTTAGATGTGTCGCGACGATATTCCCTGCGAGGTGGTATGTGCAAATTGCGCGGGACCAATTTTTGAAGGGATCGACGTTTTTTGAATTGTGGCAACCGTTTGTTGCATTATCTGTTTCGGCATATATTGTGATTCAGGTGTGTGTATTTAAGTTTAAGCGAACATTGGAAAAGTGAGCCTTTGCGAGAAAAAGTGAACTTTTTGGAAGGAAAATGATATTACCTGGTTTTATAAAAAAAGAGCTAATTCAAACGCTGAGGGATCCTCACCTTGCTGTGATGATTTTGTTGGCGCCTGTGTTGCAAATATTGTTATTCGGATTTGCATTAACGAATGATGTTGTGAACATTCGGTTAGGAGCAAGTTTTGCTCCGGGAGACGTGGTCGCTGCGGATATTTATAATGCGGCGCTGGCGTCTAAGCGTTTTATTCATGTTGATATTTCTGGGAAAACTCCTGAGGGCGCCGTTCATAGTGGCGTTGTTGATGCGGTTATTGTTGCGCCACAGGGAGGTTTGACGCGGTGGATAGGCGGGAGAGTCACCGGAGGAGCAGGTGTAGGTAGCGCTGGAGCTGCGGAGGGGACAGGGGGCGAGCTTCAGCTGTTGATTGATGCATCAAACGTGGTTCGCGCAGTTGCGATTGATGGTTTTATGCAGGGCATTGTTCAAAAAACGTGTTTTCCGGGAATGACGTCACCATTAAAGGTTGTAGTAAGGACGCTATATAATCCAACGCTAGAGACAACTACATTTACGGTTCCAGGTGTGATGGCGATGATTTTGATGGTTTTGGTCATGATTTTGACGTGCACATCAATCGCGAAAGAGAAGGAAAGTGGGACGTTTGAAACAATTATTTCGGCGCCAATAAAACGTCGTCATATAATAATCGGGAAAACTCTGCCGTTTGCAATTGTCGGGCTATTTAACACATTAGTAATACTTGCGGCAGGACGGTTTTTCTTTGATTTGCCGTTTCGTGGAAATGCTTGGATGTTCGCATTAGAAAACCTGTTGTTCGTTATTTGTTCAGTTATGGTTGGGATTTTATTGTCTACGTTTGTAAAAAATCAGCAACAATCTATGTTGTGCTGTTTTTTTGTTATCTTTATACTGATGATGCTTTCTGGATCGTTCTTTCCAATAGAAAACATGCCGAAGTGGCTACAGTGGATTGCATACATGAATCCAATGGCGCATCACACCCTTTTAATTAGGAATATCTTGCTAAAAGGTGGAAATCTCGAATATGTGGTGCAACATTTGCTTGCGATCTTTGGCGCCGGGGTTGTGCTCGCAATACTAGCGTTCCGGAGATTTAGGATCACGTTAAATTAGAACCTGTTCATTTTTCTCAACGGATTGGCGTGCACAATTAATGAGGGCTTGTTATTCTTCTATGAGGCGGATTATTGGCTCAATGAGGAGTTTGTTATTTTTCAAGATGCGAATTTTTTAGTCCACAAATTAGCGCTTGTTATTCTTCATAATGGGGAAAGATTATTGGCTCAATGAGGGCTTGTTATTTTCAGGATGCGGATTCTTTAGTCCATAAATTAGAGCTTGTTATTCATTCATAATGAGGGAAGATTATTGGCTCAACAAATGCTTGTGATTCTTTATAATTAGGGCCCCGCTTCGAGGCCCCTATAATCACGCGGACGTGCTCTTACTCCTCTATCGTAATCGGTCTCTTCACCTTGGACATAAGCACGTAAAAGACCGGAACGACGAACAGCGTGAAAATCGTACCGAGAGTCATTCCACCAACGACCGTCCACCCTAACTGCCAACGAGTTTCCGCACCTGCACCTGTTGCTAACGCTAGCGGCAATGTTCCAAGCACCATAGCAAGCGTAGTCATCACAACAGGACGCAAACGAATCAAACCAGACTTGATGATTGCGCAACGGAGGTTTAATCCTTCATTTATTTGGATCTTATTTGCAAAGTCCACAATAAGAATTCCGTGCTTAGTTATTAACCCAATTAACGTTATTAACCCGATGTTAGAGTACAGGTTTAAGCTTCCGTTTTTGATCATAGCAAGCGTTAACACCGCACTAATTATAGCAAGCGGCACACTAAATAAGATGATCAACGGGTCAAGCCAGCTTTCGAACTGTGCAGCCATAACGAAGTAAATGAACAAAACGGCTAACCCAAAAACCAGCCCCATTACGCTGCGTTCCTGCAAAAACTGCCTGGTGTCCCCCGTAAACTCGAGAACGACGTCCTTTGGCAAAATTTCGTTCTTTTTGGCATTTATGTAGTTTATTCCGTCGTTAATTCCACATCCAGGAAGCATATATCCAGTGACGGAAACAGCACGCGTCCGGTTATAGTGGTAGATGCTCACAGGTGCCGACCTTGGAGTAATTTGGATCAACTCGGACAGCGGGATCAGTTTATCGTTCCGCTCCCCGCCTTTTACATGAATATTCAAAATATCTTCAGGCGTCGACCTAGATTCATTTTCCACTTCAAGTTTAACATCATACAGTTTATTGTCCTTTTTAAATGTATTCACTTTTCGCCCGCGGATCAGTGCATCGATCGTGTCTGCAATTACACTTGGCTCAATGAAAAGACTTAAAACTTTATCGCGCATAATGGTGATCGTGTAGTCTTCTGTATCATTCTGAGTTTCTGTCAACACACTTCCCACCATTTTTGACGTACGGAATTCGTACCCAACCGCATGAGCTAAATCCCTCAATTCCTTGTGTGACTTATTTCCTCGCACAACGAATTGGACCGTAGCATCTGCGCCTGATGCGCCACTGTGTCCTGCCCTTATGTTCTGGAAATCGAGCCCAGTTATATCCTGAACCTTATCCTTTATCTCCGCAGCAATTGCATCAGACGAACGGGCTTTATCCTTTTTCAACGTTATATGGCACTTAAAACTTGGGTTCGTAATGTTTATTTCGCGAATCTCTATTTCCGGAATCGTAGCCAACACCTTATCAAACTCCCTGATGTACTTTTCCGTGTAATCCAAAGTTGCAGACTGCGGGGCGTGCCCACTGATGTCGATTAAACCCGTGTCTTCTTTTGGCCAAAGCTGAGAAGGTAGTGTTAAAAACACTAAGTACCCTAATACAGCAAACATAAGCGCTAAAGATATAACGACTAGCTTATGGTTTAGGGCAAGATTTAACGTGCGCTCGTAAGAAATGGCCAAGTTGTTCATCACTCGCTCAACAGGAACCATCCGCTGTAATCTGGCCATGAGGGGATTGCGCAAGTTGACATGCTCCTTTGGTGGGGTCAATATTTTAGAGCACATCATAGGGGACAAAGTTAAAGCGGCAAACCCGGACAAAATAACGGCAAATGCAAGCGTAATCGCGAACTCCGATAACAATTTTCCGGTAATTCCCGTTGCCAACGACACAGGAGTATACACGGCCGCCAACGTCAACGTCATCGCAATTACCGCGAAGTTGACTTCTCTTATACCCATGACAGCGGACTTTACGCGCGACAACCCCATCTCCATATAACGGTGGATGTTTTCCAATACAACGATCGCGTCGTCAACCACAAGCCCGACAGCCAACACGAAGGCTAACAACGTAAACGTGTTGAAGCTAAACTGGAAAAAGTACATGAATATCATTGTCCCAATTAATGAGACCGGAATAGTCACCAAAGGAATAATTGCAGCCCTAAACGATTTTAAAAACATCAAGACAACAAGGGTAACAAGAATAATCGCTTCGAATACCGTCCGATAAACTTCTTTTAACGACCTCTCAATGAAGGCAGTGCTGTCGTAAGATACCATCATCTGAACATCATCCGATATTCGCGTCTTTTTCAAGTTTTCCATCACTTTTTTTACGCCGCGCACAACGCTAATTGGGTTCACGTTGGACTGCTTAGTTATGGTCATGCTGACGCCGCGCTCTCCGTTTATATATGAGCGAGTCTTTGCCTTTGCTGACTCAATTTCGGCTCGACCAATGTCGCTTAAGCGAATCAATCTTCCGTTTTTCGTCAGAATCACCATGTTTTCAAACTGTTCTGGGCGCTCCAGGTTCGCCACAGTAGTTACCAAATATTCCCTGTTTTTGCTGACAATTTGCCCTGCCGGAAGTTCCAAGTTCTGGCCCCTTATGGCATCCATAACATTTCTAACAGATAACCCGTAAGAAGCCATCTTCTTTGGGTCAACATACAAGTTCATAACAAGCAACCCTTCCCCATAAAGGTCAACTCGTCCAACGCCAGGAACAGATTCAAAGTCTTTTTGGATTTCTTGTGTAATCAGATCGTACAATTCCCCACGGCTCATCTTTGTCGTATGGAACGATATGTTCATAATTGCGCCCTCGTCATGGCGAGCACGAGTAATTATAGGTTCATTTGCTTCCCTGGGAAGGTGGTCGCGCTCTTTGCTGATTCTGTCGCGGATATCGTTTACAGCCTCGTCAATGTTTCGATTTTGCTTGAAAATTAACACGATATTGCTATGGGACGTATTGCTTGTTGACCAAACGTAATCGATGCCTTCAATCCCAGCAAACGCCTCTTCCAACAACTTCGTAACCTGAGATTCCACAATTTCAGGCCCCGCTCCTGGCAACGTGACTTCCACGGTAACGGCTGGCTGTTCAAATCGCGGATACTGCTGCAATTGAATGCGCTCCCCAAGGACGACTCCAACGAGCATGATAATAAAGGTCATAACCCATGCGAATACAGGCCGTTGGATACAAAGTTCTGAAAAATTCATGGCTATCCTCTACTGTTGTTATTACTCTTTACTATTAATTGCTACTACCACTATTGCCGCCATCGCCACCATCATTTTCGGCGGCCCCCTTTTTACTTGCTACTTCTTCCTGAGTCATGTTAATTATCCGGACGAAACGCCCATCAGAAAGTCCCCTTTGCCCAGACGTAATGACGACGTGCTTATCGTTCAGGCCGGCAATTACCTCGACGCGCCCGCGCTCTCTCGCCCCAGTTAAGATCGGCACGCGCCGCGCTTTTCCTCGGTCTACTACCCAAACGAACTCCTGCTCGCCCATACGTTCAACAGCAGACTCGTCAATGGTGATGGTTTCCCCTTGAATCCCTATGATAAGGGAAACAGACGCAAACAAACCAGCCTTTAGAATGCCATCCTCATTAGTAATGCTCGCCCTCAGAGCCACGCAATTGGTTGCCGAGTCAACATACGAATCCACCGCCTCAACCGTGCCTCTAAATACGCGATCTTTGTACGCATCCACTTTCAACTCTACTGCCTGCCCAACGCCTACATCGTTGACAAACTTACCTGGCACCCCAAACTTTACCTTTATTGGAGTTTGGTCAACAACTGTAACAAGCTCTTGGTTGGGCTGAACAAATGACCCCACACCTATATCGATCAGGCCAATTACGCCATCAAAAGGTGCCCGAATTTCCGTTTTTCGAAGCTGAGCCTTAGAGCTGTCCCTCTTAGCAAGAGACGCGTTCATTTCAGCTTGCACTTTGTCAAAATCCCTTGCGCTTCCCGTTCCAGCAGATCTCATTTTTTCATACCGGTCGTACTCAGACTTAGCTGCAACATACTGTGCTTCGTGTACTCTGTACTCGGCTTGAAATAGTTCGTCGTCAAGCTTAATCAACAAATCGCCTTTTTTGACGTTAGACCCTTCCACGAAATGAAGCTCTTTTATACAGCCATTTATTTCTGAATGAATAATTACGGATGCATTCGCTTTTAGTTCGCCGATTGTATTAATATGTTTTGGCATTGTCATGTTTACGACTTTTTCTGCTTCAACGGGGATTTCGCGTGCATAATAATCTTCGTCCCCAGTTGGGTCTGCTCGCAAAATCCACGTTGCAAATGACCTCAAGATAGGCTTAGAAATGCGGTAAAGAGAGAACCCAACACCGCCAATAATAGCAAGCGTAATCAATATTTTAGTGACACTAAAAGTGCTCTCTTCGGTTGGGAATTCGGACAAACTCTTCAAAGGGGTCTGAGGCTGTTGTGGTTGAGACGGAGGCGATGCCGCCGGGACCGTTTGCTCGTGCGCTTGAAGTGCCGTTTGCTCTGGATGCATACCCGAATCGTGCGCGGAAGGTGCAACATGCTCTGGATGTGTCCCTGAACTATGCGCTGGAGGTGCAACACGCTCTGAATGTGATCCATTCTCATCCCGACCATCCTTGCGTCTACCCTCGCTCGGCGCCTTCTCTGCATGACTACCGACCTCGGCACTCCTCTCGTCAGCACGCACATCCGCCTCGCTAGCACCCTCGTGCACGCCGTTACCCCTCTCGCTCGCCAACAATCCGTCGCTATGCCCATCATTCCCTTCGTACGACGGACCATGTTCATTCGTTCCTGAATGAGCTGCAGCCTCAACGTTTGTCCCAACATCCGATGAAGCTTCGTCTCCTACAGATGTAGCGTCATTTGATTTATCCGATGTAACTTTTTCTTCGAAGCCTGTATTATCTTTCATGCTATCTCCTAGAAATATTCAAACGCCCGCTTTCTATCAAATGAGCCATAAATCGCCATAAAACCTGGCACCAAGGCGCATTTCTGCTTCCCGGGGCCACTCCCAAATGCTGCGCACTCACGACTGCATCGCACACATCCGCGCTACGCGCACCACATATTGTGTACTGTATCATACATATACAGCACTATCAACTCCGGTGCCGATATTTTCACTCTGGCACCATCTACTAATAATAATACCACGATTTTACCCAATATTACCGATTATTTGGCAACATTATTTCTACACGTGCTCCGGAAT
>JAISRQ010000140.1 GCA_031273545.1 Holosporales bacterium | reverse complement strand
GCAGTACTACTGGCGGTACTACTACTGGAGTAAAAGGCTTACCTGGCGAGACGAAAGGCCTATCTACTCGTGTTGAAAGCCTATTCGCTTGTCTCAGTGGCCCCTCTGTTGGGTCCATTGGAGGCTTCCTGTATAACGAAGGCAAACCTCTTTGACTTTGCCCAGAATGTACAAAACACGCGCCTACTATTGCAATTAACGTTGTGCAATTAAAAAACAAACCAAATGGATGCATAAGAAAAGCTCCAGTCCAAATATATATATTCAACATAGTATCCTAAATATTCAAACTAGTGTTATAGTTTTTTGTAATCAGACGCACTAGGATTCCACCTTAAAATTGCACTCACATCCTCAGACAACTGAAACTATAGGAATAATGACGTTAAAATACCTAAAGTGTCAATGTCTATATTTTGCAAATTGCAGTTAAAAATTTAGTGGCTTGGCAGCGAGCGTCTTTTCATGCTGCAAGTAACGAAAGTGGGAAATGTACCGAGGCTCACAAAGATTGTAAGAAATAAGATGAAGAATAATAAGTGGTTCCTTACCGAAAAACCCGCAATCATTTAGGGATGTGGCATATGTCATAAATTGCGATTGCTCATCTCTCTTTTCAGCATTAATTGATTCCCTCCCCCCGGTATAAAAAAGCCGGCATTATAATTCCGACATTCTCGAAAGCCGGCAATTTTTACGTATTTTTTGCCGACAAGACGCTTTTATTGGAAACAAAGGATGATTCTACGTATACCCACTCCTCAAATGATTACGGTTTTTTTAGGCGGTCAAACGCTTACGATTATTCATTTTCTGGCCCGCAATCTTTGGGGGCCTACACATCAGGATCCCTAAAGATTGTGGGAAATAAGATAAAGAACAATAAATGTTTTGCGGACAAAAAAAACCGCAACCCTTTGGGAATTGGGTATATCTGGGTCCTCAATTACAAACAAGAAACGGAAGAATCATTACAGTTCGTTAACACAAAAACTTCGTAATCTCCTGGGAGGTAGGTATACCTTAACAAGGTATCGCCGAGCCTATTGCGAGAAAATATGGACCATTTTGTTCCACAGTCCCTGCCTGTTGATTACATAGATTTTGAGCGGCTCTCTTGCCTAATCGGGACTGCTAATCGCAAAATTTCGCTGTATTCGGGCATGTTAGAGGCAATACCAAACGTTGATGTTTTGATTGCCCCTATGACAGTTCAAGAAGCCGTAGTCTCATCAAAAATAGAAGGAACGCAAGCTTCGTTCTCTGAATTTTTTAAAAGTGAGGCTGGAGAAAAATATGACCCCACAAAAACTGCAGACATACAAGAGATTCTGAACTATAAAAATGCATTACGAGACGCCGAAGAAATGTTTGAGTCACGACCATTCATCCATTTGAATATGATCAAAAAATTGCACGAAACCTTGCTACAAGGAGTTAGAGGAGCCAATAAAGCCCGAGGAAAATTCAGAACCGTTCAAAATTATATTGGATCATATGGCTGTAAAATTGAGGATGCAACCTACATCCCGCCATCTACACAAAGTATGATCCCAGCGCTAGATAATCTCGAGAAGTTTACAAATCGAGATGATCTTGAGCCTCTTGTTCAACTTGCTCAAGTTCACGCTCAATTTGAATTAATTCACCCATTTCTTAGCAGAAACGGAAGGATTGGGCGCATTCTGATCTCGTTATTCCTACAGCAAAAGCAATTTATAAAACGCCCAGTGTTTTACCTTAGTGAATACTTTGAAAATAATAGGGGGGCATATTACTACCACCTAGACGAAATCTCTAAGAAAAACAAATGGAATGAGTGGATTGAATTTTTCCTGAATGCTGTGTGCGCCCAATCTGAGTTAAATTCACAAAAAGTAGGAAGAATGATTTCTCTATATGATTCAATAAGGCAGGCCTTCCTTGAAATTACAAAATCGAAATTTGCAATAAAGATACTAGATTCACTGTTTAAAGAACCGATCATTCAATCATCTGACCTGATTAAAGTGGTTGGTGTTGAAAGTCAAAGATCAGGGCGATTAATCCTTCAAAAGTTAATAAAAGCAGGGGTTATTGGCGTGTACAAAGAACGTAATGGACCAAACCCTGCTGTGCTCTCATTTCCGGATTTGCTGAATTTGCTAGAAGGAAGGGATGTTTTATAAAAAAAAATGATAAATAAGTCGTCAGGACTTTCAATTCGGATCTACAGAGGATGAGGACAAGGTATAGGCCAGGCTGAGGCTAAGTAAGCGAGGATGAGGACGAGTCTAGGCTTAAGGACGAGACCCCTTGGCTGCTCTACGCAAGCCGGAAGTCTCGTTGCAAATTCTGAATCTTTTACTATGGAGCTACTGGAGCTTGTTGGTTCTCTTTGAGGCATGCGTTTATATTATCAAGCATCTGTCCCAATGGTGCATCCCCTGTAAAGTCTATAGTAAAGCGTGAACCATTCATTAAGTGCTTCAAATACCAATTAAAAGAATAAGCTGAGTAATTAGTATCAGGATTATAACTCTCCGTAACAACGCAATCTAAGTACTGATATCGGATCTCTCCAGTCAGCTTCCCTAGTTTTCCCCTTACTACGTTTGCTTTACTGACAACGATATCAATCTCAGCTTTTTTGGATTCAGGAGTACCACCTTCTCTGGTTTTAATCGAATTTGTCTCATCACATTCTGCCTTTCGCAACATTGAGTAATAAGTCGGTGGTACAGCACACGCAGCATCATGCCCAAACGCCCCGATGAGGTTCAACAAAAGCTGAGCCCCAGTTTCGAATATTACGCCGTTTAGGTGCCCAAAAACTGTGACGTCCAGCGGATGATCCCCGGCATAACCGAGTTTAGTTGAAGCATTCGAAATTGCCTTTACGTGGGAATAAATCTTTGCGAAGTTTATGGGGTACTTAGAATCTTTGCAGACACCAACCGCGTCTTTCGCTGTATCACGTTTACCGTCAATGGTAGTCATCGCATCTTGAAACTCAGCATTTATAGTTACATTTAGGTTGCCACCACTAACGATCAAATTGTAGAATGGACCCGTTAGCGTGGTATATAAACTAGCTAAAGTAGTAGGTCCTACTCCATCAATCGCCTCAATAAGACTATCACAAGTATCAGGTTCATTCTTTAATAAATCTGTACTCTTCATAATTACATCGCATATAAAGTAAAATGACGCATATACAGAAGGATTTACCAACATCGTCCAACCATCGTCTTTACTTCCAACGTCTGTACCCTGTTCAATTAGCGCTTTCACGCATGTTGTGTCATCAATATTTGGGATCCCGTTTAACGCCATATGTAAAGAGGATGAGTATACCTCTTTCTCAAACTCCGCTGTATTCACGGAACTGTCATTCATTAAGGCGGCAAATATGTTGTGGTAATTCAGCCACCTAAAGTTGTTAAGATGCGTTGATAAAGCATCATCCAAATCAGTGACCCCCGAACCTTTCTTTATGGAGATCACCATTTTATTCAGTTTTGTCCGTATATCTGTGACAAGACCATTAAAATCAGATAGACTGCCTATTTTACCGAACAATGTACTACCACCACTCCCCCTATTGCCAATTGTAGTGTTCAAGAAATCGTAGAACGCCACATTAACACCAATTTCCTTTAATTCCCCAATAGCAGGGTATCCATCAAGCAAGTGATACAACAACGTCAGCGTATTCGCACAGGAGACATATATTTTTCTATCACCATCACTAGCAGGACCGATCTTGCCATCAATCATCCCAATCAAGCTTGTTGGCGGCGCAAGCGTAAGGTTTCGCCCAATCTTTTGCAAAAGCGGACTCACGTGTATTGCCCCGAGGATTTTGTATAAGCTAGTGTAAAGATTTAGCCCAGCTGATATGCGTTTCCCTACGTATACGTCTTTGAAGACACCGTCAGCTCCATTTATTACATCTACTAAATGTGGCCACATATAGTTGGCGTAACTAACTATTGGAGTAAGGTTTATCGGATCAGACTCAGAATTGTTGAGACCCTTGATGACTCCTGTGGTGTCGGGCTCATTTGTGGGGTCGGGGCCATTTATTGCATCAATTAACCCTGTCATATCACTAGGAAGAGACATAGGCGTATCAGGCGTACCCAAGACTTTAACATTGCTTACTGCATTTCGGATTATATTGTAAAAACTTATAGAACGCTTAAGTAATCTAGTTGAAAGCTCTGTATTTTCGACAGGGACAGGGTCAGGGACAGGGTCAGGGTCAGAGTCAGGGTCAGGGTCAGAGTCAGGGTCAGGGACAGGGTCATACACAGGAACACCACTAACACTATCTCGTAATTTATTCAAATCATCTGTCAACGTATTTAACGCCAGAACAAGTTCGCTAATCAACATTGCAGTCATCAAACTAACTGTACCATCCAAGTTAGACTGAATAAGCCTCCACAACGACGTTACCGTGTACGGATCCGTAGAGTATGAGTCATTCGTGCTTCCTAACGTTGCACAAGCAGCATTCTCAGTGCCTAGTGTCTCCAACACCCAGTTTAACCGCGACCAAAGCGTATTTCCCTCTTGTGTGGCTGAGTTTGACGGCTCACCAAAGTGTTCTTGGATCGCGCTTTGGATCACGATTTGTACGATGCTGTTTAGGCGGCTGTACACCGTTGCCCAGCCTGTGTACTGCCCTGGGTAGCCAAAAGGAACTTTCGTTGATGGTTGTGTCGCAAGTAATTTGGCTATGCACACAGGAGAAGCGTCTTCGGTCTTATCGCCAATTGTTTCCATAATTTTGTCGAGCTTAAAAGCAGCTATGTCGTCAATTGCTTCTTTTAATGCGGATTCACCACTAGGATTGAATATTCCTATTAACTCGCCAATTCTAGCGTACACTTTTTCAAAACTGGTCTTAAGAGAATCCTCCCCGGCAGAAGCAATATAACCGCTCGTATCTTCGAAACTATCGCTCAACGCGGTAAGCATACTTAAGGGAGAAGAAGTTTGACCTCCTCCGTATAATGACACTGCAGTAATAGTAAATAACGATAGATATCTTGCCTTTAACATTTTTGTAATACCTCAAAAACCACTCACCTATCCAGATGCTACGATAAATTTATTAATAAAGTGTTAATGCAAAAAATGGGAATAAGAAGTAAATAGGGGAAACAATCTTTCTGTTGTTGTCTCATACTTTGGTGCAAATCCCCTCTTGCGAAGTGATATCAAAACTGCGCACAATAACGTCGTGGGTTGACGTTGTTGTAGGAGATTAAAAACATGAATAGAAGATTGATTAAAAATATTGGCCGTGGCGCCTTTTGCTTATTACTACCCTATCTTTCAGTAGGGGTCGGAGTCGGAGAGAATACGTACTTCGCGAGCGAGGATAATATACCTAATGATAATATGCCAAATTACGTTCAAAACAGCGTAGAAGAAACGTCACTAAGACCAGTCCCGGCTATTGCCCCTCTCCCAGCTATCATTATAGCGTCTCAGGTAATGTTTAACCAGGAAGAGTATACGGAGGATGAATTAGCTAAGATAAACGAATTGCTTACGCAGCAAGAATTGCTCACGCAACAAGAACGTGCAAGAATACTGCAAAATATTGAGGAAGATGAATGGCTTCAGCAAAATGAATGGCTTCAGCGGCGAGAATTACCGGACATGCTTGAACAGTTTAGGGAAAAAGAATAGCTTCAGAACGAATGATGATGAGCTGAGCTAGCCGACTTAATAAACAAGCCCCCATAACGACGTAGCAGTGTACGAATCCGCGCAGTTATGAATCATGTTTGGCACCCTTTTCA
>JAISRQ010000137.1 GCA_031273545.1 Holosporales bacterium | reverse complement strand
ACGACGCTTATGGCCACCAAATAAAGCACAATTTTTATTTCCGAATACAAATTCAACAAACAATGCGATCGCGTATCCAACATGTGCAAAATACATTGTGGATAGAGAATTAGCGGAACTGCGATCACGCCTCCGAACAGCAAAGCCATCATCACGAATATTTTTCTGGTTTTTTCTATGGATTGCAGGTCGCCGGACCCTATCATGTTGGCACAAATTGTGGCGATGGCCTTATTGATTCCTTCTCCCACAAAAATAAAAAACACATACAGGATAATTCCGACATTGTAGATGGTGGCGGCAGTATCGGATACATGACTCACGATTGTCTGCACTATGAACCAAGCCAACAGAGATACGCAATTGCTGAACGCCATCGGCGCTCCTATTTTAACGCAGTTCAGAAACAGCTTTTTATCAAATCGATAGTTGCGAAGTGTGCCGTAGGTCTTTCGATTGTTTTCCCCGAAAAATGTCGTAGCCAGAACGGCGATTTGCAAGACTTCTGCGATAATTGTAGCCACTGCGGCACCGAGGCATCCCATTGGACGGATAATGTTTTCCACTCCATATATGAGCGTGTAGTCCAGGATAACATTTGTGAGAAATCCGATTATCACCGAAATGGTTATGATCTTTGTTTTTCCCTGACCAATGAAAAATGCCGACAGCGCCGCCTTAAATGCCGGAAGCATTCCGAAATACATCAATATTTTTTGGTAGAGCACTCCATCATGTAGATATGAAGACGGAAATGCGTTTATATAGTCGGAAAAGTAGGCAATTGGCAGGAAAATTATAGAAGACGCCACGGATAAATAAATCATCTGCCACGAAGGAGCCGCCAGCTTATCGCGCTGCTTTGAGCCATTGTATTGCCCGACGAATATTTCCGCCACGTCCGATATGCCGATAAACATAAATGTGAAAATCATCACAAAAGTAGACGCCATGACGGCAGCATTTACCGCATTGATGGAATAGCCAGCCAGAATGAACCGATCTATCGCGTACATCAAGTTGGAGGACATCGAGGAAAGGACCATCGGAATTGCTACGTTTAAAATACTTTTTAGCGAGCAATCTATTACTTTGTGTTCCATAATATTGCTAATACATTGATTTCACGGAGTGAAACGGCAGCCAAATGCTGCAGACACATGCGACATCACAAATCGCCCTTACCACCCATCGCATTAGAGGAGCATCCATAAAGAGTGTGAAAAACCTAAGAGAAACAATGAACTAGCTATACTTCGAAGTCCGTTTTTAAAACAGGAGCAAGTGATCTGCGAGTTTTTTTCTCTGTACAACTATTTTCTCTATGATTTTGGATGCGACACGCTTATCTACTCTTAGTTGCGAACGCTCTTGAAAATCACGCCTTATTGCGTTCACTAACTCCATAATTGAACTAATTTCTGCTTTCATATAGTTACCTCAATATCCTTCGAAAATTAGACAATTATACCCCATACTTAACTAAATTTCAACTCCTTCCCTTGATGCGATGGGTGGGAAGCTCCACGCTGCATTAGCACTATCAACTAAACTGAAAAACACCGCCTGGCGCCGTTAAAAATCCAACATTCGCAGCTGTTATTGTTCTACTACTTGTAACAAGGGTCACTAAAGTTTGACGATCCTCAGCCGTAGTATCAATGGCACGAATATCAAGTACTACTTTCATAGAAGCGGCGGTAAGCTATGGCTTGCCTGGGCAATTGTCCGAGCACATAATTTGAAATAGTCATTCCCAAAGCCCCAATTCCCACCTGAGTGGATTTCACTTCAATTACAAAAAACCGCCACCACTGGTAAATTCGATATCTGCCTCGCATCCGCCTGGCACGTTAAGCCTGGCACGTTAAATACATCTTGCTGCAACAGCCTATTACCATACCATCTGTTGTGATGTAAATTTTGATAACTGTCTGCTTGTTGTACAATACCATACACCTCCGCTTCACCTGTCCCGCGAAAAGTACCATCCATACAGACGATATCAAACAAAAACATTGCGGAAAACACTATTATTAATTTGCTTAAAAACTCTCTCATCACAATATCCACACCAAAATTTGCAGAAAAACAGAAAACATCACCAAAGCACACATTTTTATTCCTCTATTTTTATACCTTTATTGGGCGATCTCCGCAACTGCTAATAGAATCATCGGAACGTCAAGAAAAGCGCCGAGGGCCCGAGAAGCGATTCTTGGGAGCTATGAACCGCTGGAAACATCGGACCCACCTGACACGCACACCCTCCGGCGTCACTGCGCTGCAGGACTCGAAACAGCTGTGCTACAGAACAATGCCACAGGATATTGCGCTATCTCCTTACAGTAGAGACAACGACTGGCGTATCAGCTCTTTCATTGGATTGCTGCGAGAACAGGAAGTCGATGGTAGCGTATGCCTACCGACTCGCCGATCAACCTGTTTGTTCGCCGCTAGCATTAATCGGAAAAAACCGACCGCGGAGCAAGCACGCTCACACAAAAAAACACCAAGCAACGAACCCTTTCCAAGAAACTTACCAAGGTTTAACAACCGCATTTTTACCACTAAATCCAACACAGCCAAGCCAAAGACCACAACTTGCGGTGAATGTAGCATGATCTAAAAAGAATAGCAAGAGCAATGCTAATTGACTCAATTTTTAATGAAAAAGCAGACAAGCTGCGCGACTCTTGGTTGAATTATGAACAGTTTTGCTCCAAAATATTTTTTTTGTAACAATTTTGATAGATAATTTTGATAAATTTAGATCTAGCCCATTGCCTAATGATTCTTTGTAACAAAAAAATTTCATGAGACTGTCCTGGACATAATGATGCAATTATAGAAAAATTGACAAAATATTAACCATTTTAGTGATATATTTTATACATATTGCTATTTTTCATTTTCAAAAAAGGAGAGTCAAAGCATGTCACACGAATTATTATGGACCCCGTCGGAGGAAAGAATCGCCAACAGCAACGCATCCAGATTTGTTGCTCTCGTGAAGGAGCGCTGCGGATTCAGAGGGGCAACATTTAACGATCTGTGGAAATGGTCTGTGACCAACACCTGCGAATTCTGGAATGCGGTCTGGGATTTTACGGGGGTGATCGGAGAAAAAGGATCAGACAGAATGTCAAATGGCGCCACGAAATTCTGGGAGCACAGATATTTTCCCGATGCGAAACTAAACTTTGCGGAAAACTTACTGCTGCGTAAGGACGATGGCGTTGCCCTAATCTTCTGGGGAGAAGATATTGTAAAGAGATCCATCAGCTGGAAGGAACTCTACGAATCGGTGGCAAGAACGGCT
>JAISRQ010000033.1 GCA_031273545.1 Holosporales bacterium | reverse complement strand
TCCAACATGAATATGACCATATACTTTGGTGCATACTCTGGAAACCCTCCAATAAACACTGTCCTACGCGACCTTTGTTTATCATACGAGCCCTTATGGTTCTTATATGCCGTCCCCGTCTTAGCAAATACTCCATACCCCTTTATGTTGGCTCGCTTCGCCGTTCCTTCACAAACGACACGCCTCATCAAGTGCCTAATGCATGCTGACGTATTCGGCGAAACAATCTGCCTTCGCTCTACTTTTTCTTTTCCGAAAAGCAAAGTCGGACAAACGAAATACCCGCAGCTAATACCATTTACAAGGGTCAACATTCTCAATGGACTAACTGCCAGCCCGTAGCCATACGTGGACGACATCATCGTTGCATCTGTCCACCTTTGCGGGTAAATCGGGCGGCCAATTTCCGGGAGCTCAATTAATACAGGATCGAATACTCCAAATTTTGTGAAGAACTTCTTTTGTACAGCTCCTCCTCCAAACTGAATGGCAATTTTTACCGCAGCAATGTTTGACGAATATACGAACGCATCCTCCAGCGTCATTATTTGATTTTTCCCTCGAAAATCCGTCACTTGGAATCTGCCAATCTTTATTGGGGCCCTCGCATCAAAAAGGCTTCCCTTCGTGACCTTCCCGGATTCAAGCGCAATTGCTGTGTTCAGCACCTTAAAAACGGACCCCATCTCATATACCCCTAAGGTATTGCGGTTAAACAAATCATCCGCCTGAGCCGTGTTGAACTTGTTTAAGTCGACGTTGGGAAGCGACTCCATCGCGATTATTTCGCCCGTTTGCGCATCCATCACTATCGCGTTACCACCTATGGCCCGAAATTCTTTTACGGCACTTGCAAGCAATTCGCTCATGATGTGCTGAATTTTTATATCGATCGACAACTTTAGCGGATCTGCTGCCCCCAAAAGAAGGGAATTAAAGTGATTTTCCACGCCAGACAGCCCATACCCATCAACATCGCAGCAACCTATAATGTGGCACGCCAACGCTCCATACGGGTACACGCGCTTATAATCCTTCTTAAGATATACCCCAGGGAGGCCAAGGTGTTGGATTGCGTATTGTCTTTTGGGGGTTATGTGGCGTGCTAGCCAAATGAAGCTCTTGCCTGACTCCAGCTTTCTGAGCAGCTCTTCTTTCGAGGATTCTGACAGCACTGAGGCCAGGAGCTCTGCTGCCTCGTTTACATTTTGAATCTCGCGCGTATCTGCATAAACGGACGCCGTGACCAAGTGTGTCGCCAGCACAGCTCCATTTCTGTCAACAATATCAGCCCGAGGAACGCCACCGTCTGAAACGTGATTTTGCACCTTCCATACGCGCGTAGAAGCCCTGCTCAACACCATCAGGTCAATAAGGCGAACTCCAACCAACGCAAAACAAAAGCAGAACCCTCCAGACAAAAACAAAAGCCGCCCAACGATAAGTGACGTCAAGCGGCTATCGCGCAAAACATCCTGCCATACACTAAGGTGTCGGTAAATCGCACGAAAAGATCTCTGAAACAAGTGGCTCACGGCTGAGACCTCTGTGTTTTTGATGAAGATTTATTTATGATGCTGTTTAATTTTTTGCGATCGTACTCTCCTAGCCCGCTGTTCTTTAGTTCTGAATATGGGATTACTTGTTCTCCACGTATCGGCGACAGCGTCAAATATTTTTGTGCCAAAGATTGGAGCCGGGCTGGGTCATTTAAATACGCCCATTCTGCGTTTAGTGTGTGGAGTTCTTCGCTTTTGGTTAATATTTCTTTTCTCAAAGATTTATGCAAACTCTCTAAATCTGCCACTGTATACTTTACTTGAAATAAAACAACCCCAAGACACAAAAACATAAGGATAGAGAACCATGTAGACAGCCTAAAGATCATTGAAGCCCGATGTGAGTTTTTGTTATTAATTCCATCCTGTGGATAATTGTATCACAATTTTTTGAAAAATCCCTTATTTAAAAATAAAGAAAAAATGCAAAAAAAGAGGGCAGGTCATCCAAGGGGGAATGGCGCGTCTATCGCGATCTTGTCGGCCGTGCTTTTTGGGACCTCGGCCAGGTCATGGAAAATTCACGTCTTGAAACGCAAACGAAGGATGGAATGAATCAAAAAAGAAACCAATTGGGTGCGGGGGCTGGATTTGAACCAACGACCTTCAGGTTATGAGCCTGACGAGCTACCAAGCTGCTCTACCCCGCGACATGAATTGATTGTACGACAAGATTCCTCTCGGTGTCCATACCATAACTACAGAATTTACAGAATATTAGGTAATTGCATAACCGTTCTAACTCTGGTAAGAGAGAATCGTAGTTTTGTGACTTTTGTACGCTTTTCCTTTTGTGAACGTTCCCGCTAGCTAATTTCGCTTATCAGTCAATGGGCCAACCGTTTTTGCATCCACGAATTGTCGAACGTACGGGTTTTCCGTGTTATCCAGTCCTTCCACTGACCCTGTCCAAATGATTTTCCCATTACACAAAAACGCTACCTTATCCGCAATTTGTCGCAAGCTGCCGAGGTCGTGCGTTATTGTGATTGCACCAATCTCCGAATACTTTACGGAACGCACTATCAAGTCATTTACGATGTTACTGGTGATTGGGTCTAAGCCTGTGGTTGGCTCGTCAAAAAATATAATCTTAGGTTGAGACGCGAGCGCCCTTGCAAGGCCAACTCTTTTTCGCATCCCTCCAGATAGCGATGCTGGGTAAAGAAACGCCGTTCTTCGCTCTAGGTCAACTTGCTGCATCTTCTCGAACGCAATCTCCTGAGCTGCACCTGGATCCATGCCTTGTCCATAAATAAGCCCAAAGGCGACGTTCTCCCAAATGGTCAAACTATCAAACAGTGCTCCTCCTTGGAACAACATCCCTATGCAACTTAGCGCTTTGTGGCGCTCGTCCTTTGTGGCATGGTCCAGGTCAATGCCTTGTATTATAACTGTGCCACGTTGCTTCGGAACGAGCCCAAGTATGCTTTTTAGTAAAACGGATTTTCCTGTTCCAGAGCACCCTACAATAACAAGCGACTCTCCATCTGTTACATCTAAGTCAACCCCGTGTAGAATTTGTTTCCCATTTAGATTTACGTGTAAATTACGAACAGATAGCACGGTGTACACCTTTTTATTTAGAAAATATAATCGTTGTAAGAATATAGTTTAATAACAATATTGTAATGGATGACATCACAACTGCATTCATTGTTGCGCGTCCAACTCCGGCTGACCCTCCGGATGACGTAGCCCCCTTAAAGCATCCTGTTAGTGCAGTGCTTATTCCAAAGAAGGCGGACTTTACTAATCCAGAAATCACGTCTTCTGCTTGGACGAATTGTTCCGTCATCTTGATGTATTGTGATGCGTTAAAGTCTAGTTGAAATACGGATACTAAAAAACCACCAAGCACGCCTATTATATCGAAAATAAAAACAAGAATAGGCAACGTAACTAACCCTGCTAATATGCGAGGCAAATAAAGGTAGCGATAACAACAAGTAGACAATGTAGACAATGCGTCAATTTGTTCTGTGACTTTCATCGTGCCTATTTCTGCTGCCATGGTTGCTCCAACGCGCCCGGCAAACATCAGCCCTGCAATGACAGGGCCAAGCTCGCGCGTGATGCAAAGGACAACCAGCATGGGAAGCGCACTTTCCGCCGAAAAACGAGAGAATCCTGTGTAGCTTTGAAGTGCTAGCACAGCACCTGTAAAGAACGCGGTTAACCCGATTACAGGAAGCGAGTAAAACCCGACATCCCTAAGTTGTGTAAATATTTGCTTCCAATAGTAGGGGGGACGCACACCATGCAGTATAGTGTTGTACAGGAAGATGACATACTTGCCACATGATGCGCAAAAGTCTAAAGTGCTGTGACCTATGTAAGCTAATGCATTCAAAGTTTTGCCACTGAAATCAACGCTATTATGAGGATTGTAGCATTTTATTTCACGATTCGCGCAAAATATCCTCGTTTTTTTAGCGAACAAGCCTTCATTATGAGTCGATAATTACTTGAAATAACAAAAATATGCATATGCATAAAAATGAGCTTCCTAGCAGTAATATTACGGAATTTATAGATACGACGGGCATATTTGGGGATATATTTATCTTCATAAAAAACGGAGCAGCAGTCGCTACAATGGATAATAAAAGTAAAGCAGGAACAATCATTTTTTACTAACAGAGTTATTGTCGTCGTACTTTAGCTTTAGGGCTCGTCGTAAATCTGCGACAAGGGTATCCCAAGGGACTGTAGGCGTGTATTTTGTTGCGATTAACACGACAGATAAACCTCTTATTATATTTGCATCCTGGCGTAATACGTTTGTCTCTTGGCTTATAACGCCTGTCAATTGGTTCTGCGAGCTAGACCCCTGACAACCCACTTGGCACAGGTTCCCCAATGTTCGTTTCGACAGTTGTACATTTTCTAGCCTTGCAAGCGAATTTTCTGTCAATTCGTTTAGGCAGTTCAACAGCTCATTTCCAGCTAATGCACGAAGGCGTCGCTTGGCGACGTTGCGAACAACTGCACTTCCGACTTTTTTGCTCGCTGTTACTCCCCAGAAAACAGGGCGAGCAAGTTCCTCTGTGCCGGCACTAAGGCGCTCTTCCGCGTGAACAACGCAGGCATCTTCCGCCACAAAGCTTCCTACCTGCACAAACATGGAGCGCGTTCGCACGAACGTACCGTGGTCACGAAGCACTAGGAAATCTGCCCGCCTCTTCAGGGTGCCGGCCATATACACCGGGGTCCCCAAAGGATGCGAATCAGAAGTTATAGAACAAGCGCTTGCGCCTTTCAACCCTTCGCAATCATTTGGGGAATGTGTATACACTGGGGTCCCCAAAGGATGCGAATCAGAAGCCGAAGGCTCGCAAGCGTTTTCTGGGCTATTTGGTACTTCGTTAAGCAGCAAGACGTTTGCGTCCCTTGGCTCTACGCGCTGACAAAACTGCACGCCCACCATATGTAGACATGCGTGAACGGAATCCGTGTCGGCGCTTGCGGACGAGCACGCTTGGTTGATATGTACGTTTCATTATTGGCTCCTTTTTCTCTCCATCATTATTCCATAAATAACACGAAATAGAACATTTTGAAAGAGACCGCAGTCGTGTATCAACAAGTTATTAATCAGTTATCCCTCATTTCTCAAGGGATTGTGGACTTTTTTTTGAGAATAAACGCTTACGATTTTTCAGTTTTTGGTCTGCAATCTTTTTTGGGCTTACAATATTTATGGACCCCGATGTCAGACTATAACAATGCGAACAGCTGGTAAATTGAGAAAAATATCAATTTTTTCAGTAGGGTTGACAACATGCTAAAAATTCGCCATATTAGCACTCAGATAGCAAGAGTGCTGACAACGGCACTCAGAGTTTTTTATAAGGAGGTATTTATGTCATTTAAACCACTACATGATCGGGTTCTAGTTGAAAGAATCGAATCGAATGAAAAAACATCTGGCGGAATTATTATTCCCGACACAGCGAAAGAGAAGCCCATGGAGGGGATTGTTATCGCTGTAGGGAATGGCGCAATTGACGAAAACGGCAAGGTGCGTCCATTAGATGTGAAAGTCGGGGACCGTATTTTGTTTGGAAAATGGGCAGGAACGGAAGTAAAGTTCGAAGGACACGACTACACTGTAATGAAAGAGTCGGATATCATGGGCGTTTTTGCTTAGTAATATCTGAATATTTATCGTTTATTTATTATCTGTTAAAACAAGGAGGACAATATGTCTGCAAAAGAAGTACGCTTCTCTACGGAAGCTAGAGGAAAAATTCTTGATGGCGTAAATACGCTAGCCAATGCCGTGAAAGTAACGTTGGGTCCAAAAGGACGCAATGTTTTGATAGACAAATCGTATGGTGGCCCGCGCGTAACAAAGGACGGCGTTAGTGTCGCTAAAGAGATTGAGGTCTCTGATAAATTTGAAAACATGGGGGTCAGCATGTTGCGCGAGGTTGCTGTGAAGACGTCCGACTTAGCTGGGGATGGAACAACAACGGCGACGGTTTTGGGGCAAGCGATCGTGATTGAGGGGTTGAAATCTGTTGCTGCGGGGCTAAACCCGATTGACCTGAAACGCGGAATTGACTTGGCAGTTGGGGCGGTTGTCGCGTTCCTGAAAGGGAAGTCGCGTCCGGTTATAACGAACGACGAGATTAAACAAGTCGGGACAATTTCTGCGAATGGCGAAAAGGAGATTGGAGAGATCCTTGCGCAGGCCGTGGAGAAAGTCGGAAAGGAAGGTGTCATCACGATTGAAGAGGCGAAGTCATTCCAAACGGAGCTGGATGTCGTGGAGGGGATGCAGTTTGATCGTGGGTACATTTCGCCGTATTTTGTGACAAATGCGGAAAAGATGGTTTGCGAAATGGAGAACCCGTTTGTGCTCATATATGAGAAAAAGCTGTCGTCCCTGCAGCCATTCTTGCCGGTTCTTGAGGCTGTAGTTCAGTCTGGGCGTCCGCTTTTGATTGTCTCTGAGGATGTTGAGGGCGAAGCTCTTGCTACTTTGGTGGTCAACAAGATTCGTGGAGGCTTGAAGGTTTGCGCTGTGAAGGCTCCAGGGTTTGGGGACCGCAGGAAGGCGATGTTGGAGGATATCGCTGTGTTGACCGGTGGACAGCTTATCTCTGAGGATTTGGGGATTAAGCTTGAAAATGTGAACTTGTCTATGCTTGGTCGCACGAAGAGGGTAACCATAACGAAGGACGATACGACCATCGTTGAAGGTGCTGGCGACTCAATTAACATAGAAGCGCGTTGTAATCAGATTCGTGCGCAGCTTGAAGAGTCGACGTCAGAGTATGACAAAGAGAAGCTTCAAGAGCGTTTGGCAAAGCTGAGCGGAGGTGTAGCCGTGATTCGCGTTGGCGGTGCTACGGAGACTGAGGTAAAGGAGCGCAAGGATCGGGTTGATGACGCGATGCATGCGACGCGGGCTGCGGTTGAGAGTGGTGTCGTTCCTGGCGGCGGTGTTGCGTTGCTGCGCAGTATCAAGGCGATTGAAGGGTTGAAGGGCGAAAATGACGATCAAAATGTGGGAATCCGCATTATTCAGCGCGCACTTCAGGCTCCAAGCCGTCAGATTGCGGACAATGCAGGAAAAGACGGGGCCGTT
>JAISRQ010000138.1 GCA_031273545.1 Holosporales bacterium | reverse complement strand
TTCAAAGGCAGGTACAGAGATGTCTATCCTGAATTATCCAGACAGCAGCGAGATATTCTTGATGCGCTGAATGTTAATGTGTGATGCTGACCTGCGTATAATTTTTTGGGGGATTTACGGTATCTGCCGTTGAGTTCATCATTGCCATTCCTCGACATTGGCTGTGGCGCCGGCGAGTTTTTGTCGTTTGTCCATAGTAAAGGGTTGCGAGCAATTGGAGTTGATATGAACGAAGAAGAAGTTGGCAGATGTATTGTAAAAGGTCTTGATGTCCGTTGTGCCGATGCGGTTGCTTTTTTGGATGGGTATAACGGCGAATTTTCAGGCATCTCTCTTTTGCAGGTCATAGAGCATATTCCAATAGATCAACATATCCGTCTGCTTTCCCTTGCTCATCAAAAACTCTCTTCAGGAGGAGTGCTTATAGTAGAGACGATCAATCCTTCTTACCCATTGTCATTTGACACATTTTTTACAGACCCAACACATGTTCGCCCTATCCCAAGCGGCTACTTGGCGTTTCTGGCGCAGTGGTACGGGTTCAGTGCTGTTGACGTTCTTTATCTCTTGCCCGCGCCCGTATTTGGCAATTACATGAGGGAAGCGCGACTTCATTATTGTAACTATGCAGTTATTGCTCAAAAATAATGTAAAATAATTTGCAACAAACGCGATGATCTTGTCATATCTCGCCAATCCAATTGAATTTTTTTTCTCGCAGACACTCAAATCCTTTCCCCGGTCCAACAAGTCCTTCCGAAGTAAGCTCGTAATCCATCATGATGTGTGCTAATTCTTCGAAGCTCACTTTGGGTGCCCATTTGAGGCTCTTTTTAGCCTTCGTGATGTCGGCCCGTATGCTGCTTACCTCTGACGGCCTGAAAAATTTGGGGTCGATCTCTACGTATTTACGCCAATCCAGCCCGACGTATTCGAAAGCCAGGGCCAGAAAATCCTTAACCGAATGGTCTTCGCCAGTGCCGATAACATAGTCATCAGCGTCATCCTGCTGCAATATCAACCAGATACATTCGACGTAATCCGGGGCAAACCCCCAATCTTTCCTGCCTTCGATATTACCCATCATCAGTTTTTTCTGATCTCCAGCCAGAATGCGCGCCACGGCACGGGTTATTTTTCTGGTCACGAAGTCTTCCCCACGTCTTGGGGATTCGTGGTTGAACAGTATGCCGTTGCTGGCGTGAAGGCCATAAGCCTCTCTGTAGTTAACCGTGGCCCAGTAGCCATAAAGCTTCGACACCGCATACGGGCTTCGCGGATGGAATGGAGACGCCTCTGACTGCGGAGGTGGCGTCGAACCGAAGAGTTCGGAACTCGACGCTTGATAAAACCTGCAAGGTGTGTCGGTTTTTCGTATCGCCTCCAGCAACCTCGTGACGGCAAGGCCAGAGACATCGCCTGTGTATTCGGGCAAGTCGAAGCTCATCCCGACATGGCTCTGCCCCCCCAGGTTATACAGCTCGTCGGGGCGGACGCTCTGGACAATTTCAAATATCCCAGAAGAGTTGTCGAGGTCGCCATAGTGGAGGAAAAAACGCTTGTCCATTATCTCCTCGTTGCTGCAAATGCGTTCTATCCTCGATCGGTTTGCCCCGCTGGACCGACGAATCAAGCCATGCACTTCATAGCCTTTGTGCAGGAGAAATTCTGCGAGATACGACCCATCCTGTCCTGTTATTCCTGTAATGAGAGCCTTTTTTGCCATAACGATCCCTCCGTTTCTGTGAAGAGTCGGATAGTTGACGTGAAGATGTTAAATGTTATACTCCTTCTTGGCAAGGATATAAGCGGTGAACTTCGATGAATGGGCCTTATTAGATGGAGTTCATATTTGGGAAAATAATGCGTTATAGAACCTAAGGGGGGAAATATTGTGAATGATAATAATAAGCTCAAAACGAATATATCATCAGATTTGTTATATTATATTCCGCTGGTTATAACGACTTTTTTTGCCTTTATGTGTTTTTTCCGTACGTGGAACTGGAATTTCAGTGCACCGATAAGCCTCTATGGAGACGAGTTTTACCCTTACGCCCTTTCAAAAATCATATTGAAAACGGGGTGGTGGTGGAGCGATCCATCTCTTTCTTTTCCCTACGGTTACTACCCTCTGGCGTATCCTGCCCCAGGCCATTTGGATTATGTATTGCTTAAAATCGCATCGTTTTTCACGGATAATTGTTTTGCAGTGGCAAGTATTGAGGTAATGATATCTAACATTTTAACGGTGGTTTTTGCTTTTTTCTGCATTAGGCTCTTTGATGTATCTCGTCTTACGGCGTTTGTTTTTTCAATCTTGTATGCGTTTCTTCCCGCACTTTATTATAATCATATATCCCATATGCAAGTCCTTTTTCACGCTATTCCGCCGCTTGCGGCATCGGCTGCGTTGATCCTTTCGGACCGACTTCGAAAACTATCCAAGCCCCGTTTGATTATTCTTAATGTTTTAGTCTTTATCTGTGCATTTTCTTATGTATATACCGTTTTTTTCGCAGCGTTTTGTTTTTTTGTCGCAATAATATTTGGGTCGATCAGAAGCGCGGAACCCAAAAAACAAATCCTGAGCGGGTGCCTCCTTTTAGCGATCATGCTGGGTGGTTTCCTTATAAACCTTGCCCCCACCTTTTACCTGTGGCACAAATATCCTGGCGCTGAAAATATGATGAGGCATCCGGCAGAGGCAGATTATTATGGACTTCGCATTCGTGATCTATTGACGCCGGTGGATATAAATCCGAGGTCAATGTTGCGGCGAGTGTCGAGAAAAGTAAGTGCTGCCGATTATCCTTTATCTACTGAAAACATGGCTGCAAAATTAGGAACGCTATTCTCCTTGGGTTTTTTATTACTTTTTATAAACTTGTTTTCGATGGGCAGAATTGGATTTGGACAAAAACAAGAACCCCCATATATTACTTCTTTTGCGTTATTGGTGACTGCATGCGTCCTATGGAGTACAATTGGAGGCTTTGGTTCCATTTTCAATCTGTTGATTTCGCCTTCCGTGAGGGCTCTAAATAGGATTTCACTTTATATAGCTTTTTACTGTGCGGCTACTATGGCGGTTATTTTTTCACATCTTGAATCGAAATTTACAAAAGCAAAACGTTCGAAGTGTATATGGTCTTTTTGTATGGTCTCTTTGTTGGTGTATGGTTTATATGACCAGCGCGTGTGGAAAAAACTGCCTGATTATTCAAAGGACGATAGCTTAACTTACACTCGCGAGATATTGGACAAGGTTCAAGAGACTCTTCCCAACGGAACCAATTTTCTGTATATGCCATTTTGTTCTATCACTTCACTTTTACCATCAGCCGTCGAGGCTGGATTGTATTTTGGAGAACTTTTGCCATATCTGCTGTCTGATGGGTATAATTGGTCAACTTTTGCCGTGCTTCCCGAGGCAAAAAAGAATTTAAATATCATTTGTGCTTTAGATGGTTCTGAATTGATTTATTATGCAAAAAAGTTCAGATTTGATGCTGTTTGGGTGGATAAAAGAGGATATAAGGATCGCGGTGGTTTGCTGTTGAATTCCATTGCTAGTGTTAACGGGACAACAAAGATATGTGAAAACGATTTATTTTCTGTTATTGATATACGAGATGTCGATTTTAAGGATATCGATAACAATAAGATCGATTTGGGCCAAAATGTATCCGGCTTATATATTGATTATGGTTTTTCAACGCCGGAAACATCCAGTTCTTTTCAAGCGGGGAAAGCCTACCGATGGAGCGACGGGAATGAAGCGGCGTTGACTTTTTACGCTGACAATGTCGAAGACGAAGCGATTACCGCGCGTTTCGATGTTTTTCCTTTTCTTTGTGGCGAAATATTAAAAAAACAACGAGTTGAAATATTTATCAATGATAAAAAAGTTGATTCGTGGGTACTTACAGAACCAGAAGTAAAAACCTTAAACTTTATGGCGCCCGAATCAGGCGGTGCTCCGCTCAAATTGAAATTTCAATTCCTCGATGCGATGGAACCAGGAGCGCTTGGAATTAATGATGACTGGCGGAAACTGGCCGTAGGGTTTCATGCAATACATTTCAACAGATCGGTGTATCCACATTAACTATGTTTTGGAATAATTTGCCCACTCTGAGATTTAATAGACTAATTTCTATTGAAAAATCTAAGATTCATATGGCTTTAGTTCCAAGGGTGTTTGGTATTGTGGTTTTCTTGGTTTATTTTATTTTCAATTTGAAAATAGAGGGGCCAATGTATCTATCCGACGAAATTGGCTATTTATCAAAGGCCGCTGCAATCGCGGGATATCCTACCGATATGGCTACCGGATGGTACGCTGGATACTCTTTTTTGATAGCCCCATTGTTCCGCATCTTTTCAGATCCTTTTGTAATTTGGAAGGGAATTTTGCTTGTTAACGCAGCAATGTGGGGAATATCATTTACAATTTTATTTTATGTGTTGGCTTATGTTTTTCCAGAAAAGAGTGTTAAAAGTATTTTGCCCAAAATACTGGTATGTGCCATTTATCCTGGTTTCATAACTTTCAGTGGCTATGCTTTATCGACAACCGCTTTTGTTTTCTTTTTTATGCTTGGAGTGTGGACATTAATAAAATGCCTTGAGTGTGCTGATTTTCGCTGGCACTTCCTAAATGCCTTTTTGGTCGGCTATACATCCTGGATTCACCCAGCCGGTTTATGCGTTGCTGCATCATATTATGTAACGTTGCTTTATGGAAGAAAACGAAAATTTAATTATTATGTAATACAGATTTTGATAGTTTGTTTTATGGTTTTATTCTACGTGAGAGTTGTGCATCCATGGATTTGCATTACAATGGATCCGACAATTGATCCACATGCAACTGGTTACGGAAATCCATTAGAATTCTTATCATGGCTACTTGAAATACGTGCGTTTTTAAATTTTTCACTGCATTATCTCGGAAACTTAACATATTTCAACGTGGCTACATTTGGTATTTTTAATCTTTTTTTCATCAAGGCATATCTCGAATTTAAAAAGCGCAACACCTACAGCAATGTTTATCTGATCTTTATTTTTATAGGATTATCATTTTTAGCAGCCATTTCACTTACCGGAATTATTGCTTCAAAAGCATTATCGCCTAATGCACTTTATTTCAATTGGTTGTTTAATGGAAGATATGGAGAGATGGTTTTGTTCCCCGTGTTGGGTATAAGTGTGGCATCCTTCGATTTTAATAAAATTCCCCAGAGGTTGGTTTTTCTTTCATTGTTTATATCCTCGTTGTTTGTCTTTATTTTAAAAGTATCTTTCGTCGAAATATACGGTAATATAAATGATATAAATCTCGTAAGTTATTGGCCAATTGCCTTGTTTGGGTTTGGCTGGGCAAACCGTTATTATTATGTATGGACGCTGGGCGGGCTGTTTATATCTTTGATAGCGGTTCTTCTGAGAAAAAAATCTTTTTTTATCATGATGCTGGTTTTCATTGTATGTATCTCATTTCAAAACAAACACCATGTGTATTATGTGAAGAACTTCGACAGGCCAGAATTTATGAATTTTATAAGAGAAACTTTCCCTATCGGTACAACGATTGGTTTTGACACAGAGGCGTATTATGCCAGTGGCACATTCGAAAGATATCCGCTTTATGCATATTATTTGTACGATTACGACTATAAGAGGATGAATTATGCCGAGTGGAAAAATCTAAATTGTGACGGAATATATTTTACTTTCGCACCAGAGCAAATTGAAAAAAATGGCGATGATTTTATAATGGGCATCGATCCGCAATTCAGATTGTTTCTGGTGGTTAGAAAAAATACATCATTCGATTTGTTCAAATTCAAACCACGAGGGAAACGAGTGAGCGAGGCAATATTTGCTAAATCCTTCGAAGAAAACAATCGAATGACACTTGATCATGTTTTTTTTGCGAGGAATTTGCCTACTGTTGTAGGCAATAAAAAAAGCGACAGTTTGTTTTCAACTGGACGAGCGGGGTATTTGGTATTTGGCCCCTATATTCGGTTGGTGGCAGGTAAATATAAGCTAACTGTAAATGGACACGCATATAAGCTGGATGAAGCTTATGTCGATATAGTATCGTCACAAGGCGGAAGAACTTGGTTTGTTTTCCCGTTGAACGACTCAACGACTACAAGTGATATGCTCTTGCAAGAAGTTTTTGATCTTTCCGAAGACGATAAAGACTACGAATTTAGAATTTTTGTAGGAGAAAGCGATGATATTAGATTTGATTCATTTATTGTTGAGCCTTATGATTAGAGCAAAACCTTTGTCCCTTCGTAGTCGAAGCGGAAGCGGACTTCCTCCAGGCCCGCTTTGTTCATGGCCCGACGCAGGAGGGCTGTGTCGCGCGCTAGGAACATCAGAAAACCGCCTCCGCCGGCGCCGACCAGCTTTCCGCCGACCGCGCCGTTGTCCATGGCCATGCCGTACCAGTTGTCTATCTCGGGGTTGCTCATGCCGTGCGAGCGTTTCCGCTTGTGCTGCCAGTGCTCGTCCATGAGCTTGCCGAAGCGCTCGATGTCGCCGCCCTCGAGCGCTTCTTTGCTCCTGTATCCCAAATCCTTGACGTAGTGGAGGTTGTCAAGCATGTCGGAGTCGTTTTTTTGCGAGCGGACGTGCTGGTCTTTTAAAATCGACCCGGCGCTGCGCGAAAAACCAGTGAAGAAAAGCAGCAGGCCGTCCTCCAGGTTGAACACGGTCTCGATGGGTATTTTCAAAGGCTCGGACGACACGGAGTCGTCCTTGTGGAAAGTGAATGCCGTGAGCCCGCCGAAGGCCGCTATGTATTGATCCTGCTTGCCAACCGGCTCGCCCAGCCTGTCGATCTCGATGTGGCAGGCCATCTCGGCCAGGCTCTCGGCAAGAATGTGTTTTTTGCGATGGGCGTAAAGCGCCCTTATCAATGCGGTGGTGAAAGAACCAGAGGACCCAAGGCCGGTGCCGGCGGGGATGTCCGTTATCGTGGTTATCTCTATCTGTGGGGTTTTCAGCTCCTGCATCAAAAGGGCTTCCCTTATGATAGGATGTTTAATGTCCTCTGCCCGTTTCACATTCTCTAGTTGGGAATATTTCAGGAAAATACCCTCAGTGAAAGGCCGCAGGATGGAGACATACACATATTTATCGATAGCGCCGGCGATCAGAAAGCCCTCGTGTTTCCGATAATAGGACGGAAGATCCGTGCCGCCGCCGCCCAGGGATATGCGAAGTGGCGAGCGTGTGATGATCATTTTCTAACCCTCCTTAATATTCTCTTGTATTGAAAATGCTTCCAAAATTATTCCAATTTAATAAGGAGTATAAAATTGGAAATTATTTGTAGAAGTTTTATGTTAAATATACTCCAGTTGCCTTGTTTTGCCTTACTTTCATGAAAAGCATTGCCAACCAACATCGCCAAGTCGGAATACCCTAGCAAATTTAAATTTTCTTCAGATGCAAAGCTACCGTACTTTAGTGCTGAGAGCAATTTGCGATGAATGTTTCTAGGCAGCCAATGGATGAAAGGCAGAACCGTATGGAATTCAATTGGATACCATCGGTTTGGTGTGGTCAGAAAAACATATTTTTTAGATACTCTGCAACATTCTTCTAAAAATTTTTGCTGCATTTCAAATGATCCGACATGTTCTATTACTGCCGAAGAAAATACAAGGTCAAAAGAATTATCTGGAAATGGCATTTCTCGCGCGTCTCCCAAAACGAACTTCAATCCGGGGTATCTTTGTTCCATCCAACTCGCGTCTTGATCGGATAGCGCAGTAATATGTTTTTTTTGAGGATATAATTCCTCGAAGAAATTATTTTCAACGTGGTTGATATCTCCCGAAGCCCCAACGTCAAGCACACTGTCAAGATCTGAAAAGTCAACAAGTGACGCGAGCTTTGAGAAGATCTCTTTTCTTTTTGAGAGCGATACATTATAGAGAAATGGCTTGCTATTATATTTACCATAGTCCAGCGTGTTAATTTTCGACATGATGTTCCTCCATCAAATGTGAGTATCTATATTTTATCATAGCTAACAATTTACAGTAATTTTTTGGCATTTTTCCTTCCCATACAATTCCTCGATGACCGATAAGTTCTTCAACGCGTCTTGGATGTCCCCCACAGGGCGGCGCCCTGCATTTATCGCGTCCAAAAACTCCCTTAGCTCAACCTCCCAAGAAGTATCGGGAAATGGATATTGCCAGATAGTTGACTCTGGCGGTCCCATGCCCGGCAACATCTTGTAAAAAGCAGCCTGTTCCACCCCGTAGCTGCCACCGAGACCGTCTATGGCGATTTTGCCGTTCCGCCCGTATATCTCAAGCGAAAACATATTTTTCCATTCAGTCCACGAAGCGTGGAGGTGGGCACATTTTCCGTCACTCGTTTTCAGCAGCATAAAACAATTGTCCTCTACTTCGCCGCTCCAGAAGAATCTTGGCAGAACGCCATACACATCTGAAAATTTCCCCAAAAACCACCCGGCCAGGTCAATGAGATGCGAGCCTTGGTCTAGCAGCTCGCCGCCTCCGGATATTTCCGGATTGAAGCGCCACTCCTTCTCATAGCCGATCCTTCCTCCATGCCCGTAACGTCCCCGCACGAACATCAACGGTCCGATCTGCCCGTCGTCGACCAGTCTGCGGGCTTTTTGGATGGCCGGATGGAAACGGTGGTTGAAGCCGATTTTTACCTGTACTCCGCGCTTTTCAGCCATTTCTGCAACTGGAGCAAGCTCCGACGCGTTTCTTGCCCCTGGTTTCTCTATGAGAGCATGTTTGCCAGCAGATACAGCCTGAAGACCGATTTCCGCCAGATAGTCATGTGTGGTGGCGACAATGACGATATCAGAACCTGCAATGACCTCCCCGGCGTCTTTGGACGGGGTTCCGCCGAAGCGCTCGCACAAACTTGCAGCACGGCTGGAATCAAAATCTGCCGCAATGACAAGCTTAGCGCCTTCGCCCATTTTAGATATCGCTGCGGCCCTTTTTTGTCCGATCAATCCACAGCCGATGATTCCGAACTTCAGAAGCGGCATCTCACTTATCGCCCCATGTTTTTCCGCGATCGCGCCCAGTGATCCTGCGCAGCGTGTAGAGATCGCTGTTTTGGAGTTCGTCTATATGATTGGGCCAGTCTTCGTAGTCATCCCAAAGCGCGCTGATGAGCTTGCCGGTTATTCCGTCTGAACTCGACGAGGCAAGGAAAAGGCATAATTTAGCACCCGTCTCCAACGGCGTGCATTTGCCTTTTTCCTTTGAGTCGAGCATGCGCCTGTAAAACGATTGCCCTACGGCGTTAGGCCCTGCGTCGAGAACGCTATCCAGCAAGCGGGTATCGAGCAACCCCGGGGATATCGCATTTACGTCGATATGATCGTCTATACAGTCGAGCGCCAGAGATTCAATAAAACGCACTATGGCGCATTTGCTCGTCGCATATGATTCCAAACGTGGCATGGGGTTGGTGGCGCCTCCACCGGAAACCTGTATTATCTTGCCGTATTTATTTTGACGGAAATGAGGCAGCATAGCCCGGCACATTAAAACCGAGCCAAAGAGGTTGATCTCTATGGCGGTCTTCCACTCGTCCCAGTCTACAGTCTCAATCGACCCCATTGGTCCGTAGATGCCGGCATTGTTAACTAGTATGTGAACCGCCGAAAATTCATGCAACGCTTGGTCTATTATCATTCTGACATCTTCTTGGCGCGAAACATCGGCACTGATTGCAATTAAACGTTGGCCAGGAGAAATTTTAGCCTTCTCAATCTCCTTGTATGCCTCGGATAATTTTTCACCGTCCCGCGCGCAAACGGCCAAATCAGCCCCTGCTTTTGAAAATTCCTTTGCTATGGCTAATCCAAGCCCTTGGTTTGCTCCAGTAACGATTGCTGTCCTGCCAATAAGAGAAGCATTACTCACTGCGCCGCACCTCAATTTTGCCGGGATCGAAACCGACTGCTATATATTCTATGGTGTTGCTTTCGCCAAATTTATCGAACAAAAAGCGAGCTGGATCGATTAGCAACGGTCGCGTCATGACGCCAACGATATCGCTTTCGCTCATAGCGCGATATTCATCCCATCCAGTACACAGAATGAAGGCATGAGCTTTATTCAGAGCATCACGCACAGAATCTGCCATAGAAATACGATCGCGCCATTCTGGAGGCAGCTCGCTAATCATCGGATCGTGGGCGCAGACACATGCACCAATACTCAGTAAATTTTCAGCACATTCAATTGACAGCGAGCGTCGCAAAGTATTTGTTCCAGGCTTGTACGCAAGCCCCAGCAGCGCGATTTTTTTCCCCTTTAGCGAACCAAGCCGCGATATTAATTTATCAATTACCCACATCTTATGCTTGTTATTTGAGGTTTTGACTGACTTAATCAATATCGAATTATTGTCATTTTTATCTGAAATGTCGGAAAGAAAGCCGATGTCTCTGGCAAGGGTTCCACCTGAAAACGCCAGCCCCGGCCCCACATAGGCACCATGCCCTATTCTGCTCTCCGTTTTAAGCCCTCGCTCCACTTCTTTGGCGTCTGCGCCGACTTCTTCACACGTTGCCGCAATTTCATTGGCAAAAACAATGGACGTCGCAAGGAATGCATTGATTGCGTGTTTGGTCATCTCAGCCGATTCTATTTTCATCCATTCGATTTTGTCCGTTATTGGCGCAAATAAACGTTGCAACACACTTCGAGACTCTTCTGTCTCTATTCCACAGACAATACGATCCGGATTTGCAAAAACCTTCAATGCCTGTCCTAATCTCAAATTCTCTGGCGAGCACGCGAATTCCAGATCTTCCCGCCCTATTTTCACGGCGATTTTTTTCATCTTTCCAACGCTTCCTACTGGCAATTGCGAGGAAACCAGCACAGTAGTGTCTGGTTCGAGTAACGGCAATACGCAGCGAACTTTTTCAAATACAAAATCACAATCAGCAACATCAAATTCATCCACAGGCGTGTCAAAAGTTATCCATGCAACCTCAGCGCCACAAACTGCTCTTCTCAAGTCAACTTCGAATGTCAGAGATTTATTTTTCAAACACGCACTAACCTGTTCCGCCAAACCCGGTTCAAACAGTGGCGGAATGCCAGAGGCAAGGTTTTTAACGACATCCACGTCATTATCCCAACCAACTACGTGATGCCCGGCAGCAGCGCTGCCTGCGGCGTAGACGCACCCGAGGTGCCAAAGGCCGATTATTGCAATATTCATCTCAACCTTCTCGGGTTTCAAAAACCCATGCATTATCAGTCAAGAAATCGACTGTTTTTTCAACCGCCTTTTTTATGGATAATTCAGGTATCCAATTTAGTGAGCGAATTTTACCAGTATCCAAAAAAATATATGGACTGTCTCCCACCCAACCGCGTTTGCCTCCAGAGAATTTTAACTTTGGTTTTAATCCAAGTCTATCGCATATCCATCCAATTGAATCCCTAACTGTACAGTAGGAGTCAACTCCTAAATTATATACGTCGAATTTTTTCGGCATTTTGTCTGAGATAAGCAACATGGCGTCGATACAATCCTGCACATAGAGATAGCTTTTTTTCTGATAACCATCGCCGAGCGCGTAAAGATTTTCGGGGTCGGAGCGAAGCTGTTTTACGAAATCGAAAACGTGCCCGTGTGTGTAGCCTTCGCCTAAAATCGAGACGAACCGGAACACGGCGCCCTTAAACCCATAGCCCTCGCAATAAGCGGATATCATGCCCTCGCACGCAAGCTTGGATGCGGCGTAGAGAGACGTCTGTACGGGAAACGGTGCGTCTTCCGGTGTTGGAATTACTTGAGATTCGCCGTAAACGGAACCAGTCGAGCTGAAGATGACTTGCTTTACTCCGCTGACTCTCATCGCTTCCAACAGGTTGTGCGTGGCTATCGTGTTCTGTTCGAGGTCTTTGCGGGGATGTTCCAGACCGAAGCGGACATCGGCGTTTGCCGCGAGATGCCACACGATGTCAACTCCGTCCATGGCGGAGACAAGCGATTCCCTGTCGAGCAGATCGCCGTCTATCAGCTTAAAATTCGCGTTATGGATAATATGGTCAACATAACGCCGCTGCCCCGTGGAGAAGTTATCGTAGCAAACGACTTTGTGCCCGGCCTCAAGCAACCGTGGGCATAAATTGCTTCCTATAAAGCCAGCTCCTCCGGTAACCAAATATGTCCCCATAATATGCCCCTCAATTTAAAGCTTTGTGAATCGATATTTGAAACACGCTATTATCCATGTTATCGGATCTCGGAATATCGAAACCTTTTTGCCATCCCCGAAATGTCTTGATTGATAAGTGATACTTATTTCAAGAGGCTTGTAGCCTTTCCTGCATAATTTGCCAAGCAACTCCCAATCGAAATCGAACCTGTTCGCTTCGAATGTCAAACCATCTATGCATTCGCGCCGAAAAACTTTGTACATGGTAAACGGATCTTTTAGATTTTGTCCATATACAATGTTAAAAAGGCCTGTAAAAAATATATGTCCAACGTTCATAAACAAAGCGGTAATTGGTCGATCTTTAAATTGCCTCATTGAAAACGAATGACCATGAGTTCCATTATGACGTGAACCGAGCACAACTTTTGCTCCCCCATTGCAAAGAGGTACCAGCAGCTTCGGATAATCAGCAACGTCGTACTCCAAATCAGCGTCTTGTATTAAAATATAATCACCCGTGGCGCATTTCAAGCCTTCTCGCACCGCATGACCTTTACCTTGAGGACGCTCTTCAAATATTATGCGAATGTTAGGAATATCTTTATAAGACATAACTTCCGAGCGAGTGTTGTCCGACGAGTTGCTTTCGATGATGATTATTTCCTTTTCCAGATCATCCAAAGGTTGCGCAAGAACGGCGTCCATCATTTTGCGAAATGTCGCGCCCTCGTTATACGCCGGAATAATTATCGATAAAGTTTCCGATTTAGACTCCAAAATATTCGAATCTCCATTCATTCCACGATAGGAGTAATTACTTGTTCCGCAGGCTCTATAATTTTAGAATAGATAGTATTTCCGTCACAGTAATTACAAGCTGAAAAAACCTTGCGTGAAAAAAACTTTCGCATACTCTGCCTGGCCTCCATTTTTGGAAGTGATCTTATGTCTACAAAATCAGTCGCATTCTTTGGTATTACCCCAAAACTCATCCCATTTCCAGAGATTGGGCAAATATGATATTCTCCATCAATCAACGTGTTGCACAATGTCGAGGTGCATAACTCAAATAACTCTTTTAATTCTCCATTATTACGGTTTTTAAATGATCTGTCTCCCATGTGCCGCCATTTTAAACTTGTACTGTGATTAAACTTAACATTATGCAATTTCAATATATCTATAAAGCCATCGATATTTTTTACTAATGTTTTGGGATAACCACTTATTTGCACCCTGATTTTTTTGTTTTGCATTGCTGTGATTACTTTTTTATTGGGCAAGATTGTTCCATTTGTGACAATATTGATGGCAGCAACTTTATTGGAAGAAGACAATTTATCAATAATCACATCCAAATCGCCATGAAGAAACGGTTCTCCGCCCAGTAACTGTACTACGTAAATATAATCCACAACATCCAACAATATATCAATATCGTTAAGAATATCATTCAAAGTTTTGTTTAGGGGTTGAGTGCAGTATGGAATTAAAGCCGAGCACTCTTTGCACTTCAAAGTACACCGGCTCGTTACGATTATGCCAACCTGACCTATGACAACCCGTCTTGTACACAACGCAAAGATTTTTTCGAAAATAGAGATTGGTATCATTAAAACGCATATTGCGCCAGCATATAAATAAGCACCAAAATTATAACGTATGCCAGATAATGCTAGTTTAGCGAAAACCAACCTCAGCAATGGAAATTGTTTTACAAATGCAATTTGTATCTTTTCAATAAATTTTCGCATTATATAAAGAATTCTCCTTATGCGACATTACACAATAGCCCTTTTTCTTTAATACTAAGCGACTATAGCTTGAACCCGGCGGCGCTGGCGTCGTTGTAAAACATCTTGACGGTCTCGAGAGAGAACTTCTCCAAATCCTTGCCGAGCAGCTTCGTCTTCGAGAGGACGTCTTTGGTGGCCGTTATTATGTGGCAGCCCGCCTCGTCGGCCTGGACGATGTTGAGCAGCTCCCTCGGGCTGGCCCACA
>JAISRQ010000126.1 GCA_031273545.1 Holosporales bacterium | reverse complement strand
TTTAGCGTCGGCAATACGGATTCTATGCGCTTTTGTATCCCTAATACGTCTATATTCTTCATTCCCAACAGTATAGCTTATTTTCACAAAATTGTAAATATTATTTATAAACAATTCCTAAAAGACTCGTGGGTCAATTTGCGACGTTGCGAGGTGATCCCCGTTCGTGATTCCATACGGATAGTCGCCTCGCTTAAACCAGAGGTTTTTAAGATGATTTGCAAAAAGCTTCAAAATATAGTCAAATAAAGGACGTTATCAGGAATGCCGATGCCATCCATCTTCGCGCTGGGGGAACGGCGAGGGGGTAGAAATAGCCGAGGGGCAACCCTTAGGTTACCCCTCCTGCCTCGACCCGGTCCCTCGGTTTCCTGCGAAACCTACTAAGCATGGCCGGCGATCACGCTCGGCTCCTCAGTACGATGGCAACCCGAGAGCCACCACCGGGACCACAAATCAACCGAGAATCCTTACTCTTACGAGCAGCCGAAACCGGCGATCCCAAGATGATTATATCATCACTCCGAAGCCCATGATACGGGTTTTTCTTTTCCCGCCGCAAGAGTCTATATTGAGTCTGTCAAAGAAAAAGGGCTCAGGTTGAAATCCCCTGAACCCTTGCCATCATTGGAGCGGAAAACGGGATTCGAACCCGCGACCCTTGGCTTGGGAAGCCGAAAAACACACTCCTTGAACCTCCGATATAGCACATATTGAATCTTATGATCTATTGCGTTGCAAGGCTTGAGGCTATTCATGCTTTTCCGTATTGCTTTATGTTTTTCGCCCTGATATAATTTTTCCTGTACCAATACTGTACCAAATTTTGAGGGATGAATATGATAAAGAATTTCACTCAAAGTTACATCCAATCGCTCAAGCCTGACGATAGACCTTACACGGTGACCGATTCAGCTTGTCATGGGCTGTATGTTTACGTCGGCAAGAGCAAGAAGACCTATTATCTCAAATATCTCGACAAAGACGACAAACAGCATAAACACAAAATCGGCGAGGCCGGAGACGTGCTTACAGTCGTTCAAGCCCGAACAATAGCGAACCAGTTGAAATCCAGTATTACGCTCGGTGAGTCCATCGAACCTGAAAAACCAGCGAGTCGGCTCAAATTGGGAGAGTTTATGAACGGCATCTATACGCCAGAACGGTTGATGAGCAATCCAAAGGCGGGACAACTCACGCTCAATATGATGCGCTCGGTATTTAGCGAGCGTTTCTACTCGTGTTATATAGATGCGCTTGATATCAAAGATTTCAATGCTTGGCGCAATGATCGCCTCTCCGTCGGCGTTAAAAGAGTCACAGTGAACAAAAACATCATAGCCCTCAGGGCCGCGTTGAAATGGGGCGTTGAGAACGGCTACTTCGCCTCAAACCCGCTTCAAAACATGAAGCTTCTGAAGGAGACTGACGCGGCTTCAAAAGTCAGATACCTTACCGACGACGAGCGGACTCGTCTTCTCGCCGCTTTGGACGAACGGGAAGCACGGATGCGGGACGCGAGGAACAGTCACAACGAATGGAGGGCCGAGCGAGACCTGCCCGCCCGTCCTGAGTTGGACGACGTTTTCGCCGACCACTTAAAGCCGATGGTGCTGTTATCGCTCTACTGCGGAATAAGACGAGGCACGCTTTTAGGCCTTCTATGGGGCGATATGAATTTTGCCGCCGAAATACTGACCATGCGAGGTGAAATCATGAAGGGCGGCGAGATTTTGCGCGTACCTGTAAATTCAATAGTCCTCAACACTCTTGCCGCGTGGCGGAACCAATCCGGGAACATTGCGCCGGACGATTTGGTTTTCCCATCGCCAAGGACAGGTGAAATGCTTAAGGACGTGAAAAAAGCATGGCGTGGAGTGCTGGAGTCAGCGCGGATAGATAATTTCAGATGGCACGACATGAGGCACGACTTCGCCTCTCAACTCGTAATGAAGGGCATTGACCTTAATACTGTCCGTGAACTGATGGGCCACAAGGATATAACAACCACGCAGATATACGCGCATCTCGCGCCGGAGCACAAACTCAGAGCTGTTGAGGTTCTGGCGGCGGATTTTGGCAGCAAAATTTCGATTGCGCCCGAAATTGCCTCTCCTGCCTGAAACAGCGGATTCTGAATTTTACTCCAGGTGATTCTCTAACCTATTCCTGGCCCTTCCAATCGATTGCCTCAGCTTAGCCTCAAGGAGTTTCATATCCGGTAATTTTGTAAGGTAATCGGCCACTTTGATATTACTTTTGTCAAGTTGCATAAGTTCGATATGCTCTTCACTTTTGCCAGAGCAAAGGATCAGCCCGATAGGAGGATTTTCTCCGTCCTGCATCTCAAATTTTTCAAGCCAGCGCAAATACAATTCCATCTGCCCTTTAAACGCTGCCTGGAATCGCCCCAGTTTCAGGTCGATGGCGACAAGGCACTTTAATCGTCGATGGAAAAACAGCAAATCGATGTAATAATCCTCCTGATCGACGGTGATTCGTTTTTGTCTTGCCATAAACGCAAAGTCTGAGCCAAATTCAATGATGAAACGTGTTAGTTCCGTCAATATGGCCGCTTCAAGGTCTTTTTCCGAATAAGCGTCACTCAGCCCTAGGAAATCAAGTAAATATGGGTCACGGAATACCAAATCCTGTGAAATTGTCCCCTCCTGTTTCAATAAATCTAAATCTTGAGCAATGACATTATCAGACTGCCTGCTGATAGCAGTACGCTCGAACAACATTGAGTTGATTCGTTCCTGCAACATACGCGTGCTCCAATGGTTCATCTTGCACATTTCAATGTAGAAGTCCCTTTTTAGGGGTTCGTCTATATATATCAGCGTCTTTATGCTCGTCCAGTTCAATTGTCTCCGCAGTGCGGAGACAATCTGTTCATCAGGAAAGACCTCCACCATACGGACGCAGTGCCACAATTGTTTTTTGCTCCAACCGCGTCCATATTCTTCAGTGAGTTGCTTGGACAACAGATCAATCACCTGTTCGCCATATTCAGCCCTATCGCCGCATAAAACCTCATTTTTTATTCTCCTGCCGATATGCCAATACAACGCAGTGATTTCCGCGTTGATAGCCTTCGCCGCGTTGCTGCGGCTCTGTTCGATAAGGCTTTTTATTTCTTCAAAAAGAGCGTTTTCAAACGCTTGGATCTCCATTTATCCCATATCCTCCCAATTGTCTCCGCAATGCGGAGACAATTCGCTAATCGTGAGAATCCACTATATAACGGACACCTATACAATACTCTCTATATAATATGCTCAGTGTTTTTTGAATACTCCTTTAAAATGCGTTCTATTTCGAGCTTTTTATCCTCATTTTGTTTGTTCTTATTAAGAGGATTTTTCCATATAAGTTTAAATAACGTATAAATTGATGTTATTAATATGCCGTCAATTATATAAATGGATCCCCTAACCTCTTTTCCAAAGGTGGTGTTATTTATAAATGCAATAAATTTATTAACAAAATTCCATGAAGTTTCACAGAATAGAAATTGCAACGCGATAAATATCACGATAAAGGCTGAATACAGTATTGTAAGTGATGGTAGGATGTACCATTTTATCCAAATTCTGTGTGTGGATTTTTCTTCAGCAATTTTAAGCGATATTTCCTTATACCATTCTAATCCTTTTATCTCGGCTTTTTTTTGTTGAATTGAAGCTGTTAAATCAATAATTTTAGCATTTTCTAAATCTCGTTTGTTATCACTTGCCAAAAGTGCTTCTTCTTTTAATTTTAGCTCCTGCTCTAGATATTTTTGGCTGTATAGCTGCGTATTTTGATACAACTCATGATCTGTATTACTGCGTCTAATAATATTTTGAAAATCTTCATTAAATACAGATGAAACGAGACTCTTCTGTGTTTTAATATCCTCGGTAATTGAACTAATACCTGATATGATTATATTCGCTTTTTCTGATGTTAGTAACTCTGATCGTGGCCGAATATTAATAAAATGCACAAAACTTTCCAAATCATTTTCGGAGCGACCACAAAGCTTAATCAAGATCAGGAACAATTGGCTCGGATAAATAATTACAGGATACCCTTCTTTTTCTCTTGTCATATCCCAGTACCTCAATGCTTTGTCAGAAGATACGAAAAATACATCCATATCTTTTGATTGCTCGGATCGATATAGCTCAATATATCTAACCATTGATGCATCATGTCTATCGCTGTTTGAAATCAATAAATCATCTGAGATATATCTTGATTTAAGTTCTTTTTTTGCGTCGGATATACGTTTGGCATACGTGTCGCAAATATTTTTGAAGTTTTGAGAATTGAACATTACACTCGGAATAAATATATTATCACTGATTTTAAATTTTTCGACAAACTCATCATAACTAGAGTTTATAAAAATTCTAAAATATTTTAAAGATAAATCCTCATGTTTATTATGCCAATCATCATAAAATGAGTAAAAATTATAATCAGTAAGGCCCTCATAGGCTCCCATAAATACTTTCCCGCGCGGGAAAGTATTTATTTGAGAAATATAATAATCAATAGTTGAGAAAAACTCTGTTTTTGTACTTTTACTAATAATAATCTTAATTTCTGCTTGTTGACATTTTTTTAAAAAAGAAACAATAACATTTTTCCTTGATAATCCATTTATGCCAAGCGCCCTGAAGATTATGTTGGTATCAAGATATATTTCACGATTACGAATTATATCGGAAATTAATGAAATTGGTTTATCTCCAGATACCATTAAACAATATTCAAGACAACAGAATACAATATTACCTAAAGTGATATTTTTTTCGGCGTTTTCCCATTCCACAAAATCATGAACATATTTGCGACCAATATCGGTTAGATCATAAACATTAACTGACAGATCACTATCGGTAAAACGGCTTTTATCCGACGCGGAAAACAATATTTTATAAGAATTAATGTTTGTTGTAGTTAATTCATATATATATTGATAAATTGCATCACGGCATGATGCTGCTTCACTTTCAGTAAATGAATTGTCCAATATAAATTGATTAATATAGTAATCAACGTTTTTCGATAAACTTTTATCGATTTTTTCATATTCCTGTTGCGATAACTTATATGCTTTATCACCATTCGTAGTTACAATTTCAAATATTTTATGTTTTGAAAGGATTTTACTAAGTTCTTCTTCAGATAAGTTATATTTATACGATGTTATAATATTTGAAATAATTTCATCTATAGTCATAGGAGCGTTTTTATGTTCAGCAAAAATACATTTTACAATATACAATTGGACATCAATATTTGAAAAAGTATTGGTTGTCTCCGAGTATAGCAACGTAGCTAAGCGAAAAATATCTTTTTGCGACACGCTAGAATTATGTCGTATTTTTGAATCATCGACAATTTTATCGCCCATAATAAATTCCTCCAATAATCGCAATGATCATCACAGCCCCTTCACGATTTCCATAAACCGATCAAACTGGACAGCGCCGTTAATCTTCAAATCCTTGTTTTTGAACACCATATAATACCGGTACATCTCTCCAGCTTTAGCCGCCCAGACACTGCCCACGTTGGCCTTGTGAATGGATTCCGAGCTCTCAATGAGATGGTCGCCCTTTGGCTCTATCATAAGGATAATCCCATTTTCGGTACAGGCGATTATATCGGGATAGGCGTTCACGTAGCCGTTGATGTTAAACCCGGTCCGGGATATGTTCCTGTGCCACCACTTGATATTCGGCAGGCCGGAGAGCTGCCATACGACATCCCTTTCAAGCCCATTCATCTCTTCCTCATGAGTGTACAGTGATCTCGGAAAATCCGATGTGCTTTTTACCGGCGTTATCGCGCCTTTAAAGGCATATTCCGGCTGGCATTTGATGACGCCCTGCTCTACCCAGAGGTTAAATTTACTCTCCGCGTGAGCGGACATGAGCGCCTCAATCTTCTTCTTGATTTTCGAGCCGTAAAGGAGCGGCGACCTCTGTAAATCCTCCTGCTGTTCAGTGTCGAGTGCGTCCACCACGCGGCGGATATAGGCCATCAGATCATGATCGTTGATCTCGTTGATCTTCGAGAGATTTTCCAAAATTATTTTCTTGCATTGATTAAGGCGGTGCTCGTGCGGCAGGGAATTAAACCATTGTTTGTAAACCTGATTTTCCGCTCCAACCAAATTCCACGCCTTTGGGGCTTCGTTCGCGTCTTCAACGTCAACGCGGGCGATTTCTGCGTCAACAGATGAAAAATCTATTTTTGTATCCTTATCGCGAAGTGAGAAACCCTCCAACAAACGCCCATGCGTCAACAACTCCATCTCGTCGTCCGAAAAGATCGACATGGGCGCTTTAATGACGAATTGCGGCAATCGTAACGCGCTCGCTTCTTCTGCATATTTGCCGTTCATGGGAAATACGTTCATATACTCCCTCACCTCCGGCGCGACGACGCCCAGGACGGATTTTTCGGTTTCAGCAATGGCCGCGTCAAATTCTTCAGCCTGTTTCAGGGCGTCCACAAACAATTCATCTTCGTTTATATCCCCTGTGACGCCACCCTTGGGTAGCGTCTTTGCCAGGCGCTCGCGAATAACATCCGTATCAACTTGCGGGAAATCGTCATCGCCGATTTGAGGTTCCGGAAATAAGGTTTTTTGTTTAGGTTCCTGGCGCTCTGTGTTCTCCACGCCCAAAACGTCAAAATCCTTCGCCCGGCAGTCGCGCTCGCTGAATCCGGCATTATTCAGACCGGCTATGACGCGCTGCAAAGTCTCTTGAAAATCGCTCGACGACGTAACGACATAGGCGATGTTGAGCGCGTTGT
>JAISRQ010000115.1 GCA_031273545.1 Holosporales bacterium | reverse complement strand
TATTCTCAATTAAATAATGAACAGCGTTTAATAATTGGGGAAGTTTTTGAACTTCATCAATAACAACATGGGTTACACTATCGTCAAGGGCTTGAACTTCCGAAATGAGGCGAGCGGGGTTTCTCCGGTAACGTTCTTCTTCTTCGTAGTCAAGAAGATCGATCCATAGACTCTGCTGCGAATTAAATGTGTGTCTAAGAAGTGTTGATTTGCCTGTATTTCTAGCACCAAACAGCAAAATGTTCTGGTTTAACGGTAGCGACAAACTTCTCTTAAAATATAACATAGCGGAGTAGGCTCCGAAAAACGCGTCCTATTTCGGAGTGTGATCTATTTTAAGAAGGATCGCAATATTTCTATTATTTCCCGCTAGGGTAGAGATCATGAAAAAAGGGGAACAAGAGGAAAACCTAATGGCCGCTAAGTTGCTAGCACCAAACAACAAAATGTCCCGGTTTAATGTTAACGACAAACCTCCCTGGTGATATCACATAGCGGACTAAACTCCGAGAAGCGCGTCTCCTTTCGAAGTACAGTCTATTTTTATAAAAGACGCAACAATTCTGGAGCCATTTAACGACAATATTAATGGGGTATGATTGCTAAAACAGACATTATTAAATTATGCCTACAATATTCTCTTTTGTTTTGGTTCTTTTTCGTAATACAATGCACTATGCGCCGTCATTATAAGAATAGGGAGTCCCTTTATGCCAGGAGATTTTAGCCTTCGTCCACGAATTACGGTAATTGGAGTAGGAGGTGCTGGCTGTAATGCTGTGAACAATATGATCCGTGCCCAACTCGAAGGAGTCGACTTCCTCGTGGCGAATACCGATGCCCAGTCGTTAAATCAATCACTAGTAGAGGATTTGTGCCGAATACAGCTTGGTCCAAACATAACAAAGGGGCTCGGAGCTGGCTCTAAGCCAGACGTGGGACAAGGGGCTGCGGAAGAGTCTGCTGCCGATATCCTGCCGCGAATAAAGGAAAGCAACATGGTGTTTATCACCGCTGGCATGGGAGGTGGCACAGGTACTGGCGCTGCCCCTGTCATTGCGAGAATTGCACGAGAAGCAGGCATCCTGACTGTAGGGGTCGTTACAAAACCATTTTATTTCGAAGGTGCCAAAAGAGCCGCATCTGCCGAGAGAGGGGTGATTGAGCTGAAACGCCATGTTGATACGTTAATTATTATTCCAAACCAAAATTTGTTCCGCGTTGCAAATGAACAAACGACATTTGCTGATGCTTTTAAGATGGCTGACGAGGTGCTGTATTCTGGAGTGAGGGGCGTTACGGACTTGATGATTATGCCGGGGTTAATCAACCTTGACTTCGCAGACGTAAAAGCAGTTATGGCAGAAATGGGTAACGCCATGATGGGAACAGGCGAAGCCGATGGCGAGCGACGTGCGTTAGATGCAGCAGAGGCGGCAATTGCAAACCCATTGCTTGACGATGTGTCATTGAAAGGCGCGAAAGGGGTTCTGATCAGCGTTACAGGCGGAAAAGATATGACGTTGTTCGAAGTTGACGAGGCAACCAACCGCATTCGTGAAGACGTGGATAATGAGGCAAATATAATTTTTGGTGCGACGTTTGATGAACGTTTGGAAGGACGGATTCGCGTATCTGTAGTTGCAACAGGGATTGGGTATATAGAGGAAGTGCAAGAGAAGCCTGAACCTGCGCCTGTGAAGGATGATGTGCCGGTTGGCGTAGGGAACATGATTCGCAAGTCATTCGGGGGAGCCCCCGCCTTTTCCGCACACAATGGGTTGTATGCGCATGCGCCTGTCGAAATAGACGAAACGCCACCACAACAAGAAGGCAATGTTTTCGTCAGTAATGATTATAATCCGGACACAGGTGTGAGATACCAAGACAACCAAGGGCCAATGGACCCTAGGGGCGCACCGCCGCAGCAAAATCAGCAGCAGTTACCTTACCCGTATAATACGCAGCAGCCGCAACAACAACGGAGGGACAGGCCATCGCTACTTGAGAGGTTGACGCGGTCAAGCAGGAGAGTCAATTACGGAAACGTGGAACGGAAGGTCGATGAGCCGGATACGAATACGTCAGAGATTCCGGCATTTTTGCTTCGAGATAAAAATAGGAAGTAATAAATACTATCGAGAAATGCACCAGGCCCCCCAAAGATTGTGGAAAATAGTAAGTGTTTTACGGGCCCCAAAAAATCACAATCATTTGGGGATACGATGAGTCAGTGATTCGTCCAGCAGGTTGGTGTTCTTTATTTTTGTACGCGTAAATATTTTGGATGTAGCATATTGATCAAATCAAATTACATGATACTATGTACATAGGTCTCCTTCGTCTAGCGGTCAGGACATCGCCCTCTCACGGCGGTAACATGGGTTCAAGTCCCGTAGGAGACGCCAGCTTTATTCAGGTTTATTTTGTAGTGGGGATCTTTGCAAGAGTCAGTTTCACAATTTGGTTTCGTTGCATTGGCTGGATCGCCGAATGCGGGAAAGTCCACGCTGATTAATTGTTTGGCGAACGAAAAAATTTCCGCAGTGTCATATAAGCCACAGACTACGCGCTTTAATATTCTAAGCGTGAAGGAGTATGGAAACGCGCAAGTTGCGTTGGTGGATACTCCGGGGATAACTAGGCCGTCAACCTCTATCGGAAAAATCCTTAGAAAAAATGCATCGCAAGCCCTAAGGGGGGCTGATGTAGTGATTCTTGTAGTGGATCTTTCTGCCCGTGCTCACAAGCGCGATGTAGAACTAGTAGAAGCAGTCCTCCAAAGATATAACGACGCACAATTCTTTTTAGCATTTAATAAGATCGACTTAGTTAATGATGCTCAAGTAGTAGAATGCGCGATTGAATTTCAAAAATTCACGCAGATAAAGGATTTCTTTATGATTTCTGCTGTGGATGGAACAGGAGTGGATCTGCTGCTTGATGCAGTGATTGCCGCCCTTCCTGAGCATGAGTGGATGTACCCTCCACAATCGGAAGGCAACATTATTCGCTGGGCATCTGAAATGACTATGGAGAAAATCTTCTTAAATCTTCATGAGGAAGTTCCTTATCAAACATATGTAGAAACATTGGCAATGCAAGAAGATGACGATGGCTTGCATATATACCAAAATGTCGTTGTTGCAAAGGATGGGCAAAAGCCGATCGTTTTAGGACGACGAGGACAAATGCTGAAACAAATAGGAACGGATGCGCGCCTTGAGATAGCAAAGGCGTTGCGGCGCCGTGTGCACCTGCATTTGCTTGTGAAGGTAAAAAATGAGTGGATGAACAAAACATCTAACTTAATTGATGCAGGGTTTTTGGAGCGGTCCTGATAGGCAAAAGGATGCCAAACTCCCCGTAAAAGATTACGAACGTATTGGCTGAACAACAGCTGTTCTGGCACTGTCATCGTTCGCCAGTTTTTACGTAGTATTCATCAAAAAAATCAAGTACTATTTAGTAGTGAGTATCATAATTATTGATTACAAGGGGACGTTTATGTCAAAAACTCGTGGATTGTTTTGCGTAGGATTTTCACTGTTTCTTGTTGGATGTGACGGTTTGAAGAAGCCGTCAAAACAAGAGCAGAACTCATCTTCGCCAGAGGAAAAGCAAAGTGTGACAAAGCAAGCTAACGCGCAGGGTCAACAGCCAGCTGCAGCAAAGAAGGAAGCGGACACAGGCAAGGACCAAGCCGCGCCTGATAAACCAAAGGACGCGAATGTTGTCAAAAACGCAGCGAAAACTGAGGGGACGGCCGAAGGTGTAAAACCGGACGCCAAGCCGGAGGTAGGTGCAAAGGGTGACGCGACCGCGACTGAGGGGAAAGGTGCGGAGGATGTACAAGGTGCCAAGTCTGACGGATCTCCTGAAGGGAAGGCTGACGCTAAAGCTGGAGAAAAGGCAGGGGCTAAAGCCGATGAAAAGAAACCTGAAGCCAAGACTGACGACAAAACAACTGAAGCTAAAGCTGACGACAAGAAGGCAGAAACTAAGCTTGATGAAAAGAAACCCGAAGCAAAAGCTGATGATAAAACGACTGAGGCTAAGCCAGAGGATAAAACTCTAGAGAAGAAACCAGAGGCCAAAGCTGAAGAGAAAGCTGCGACGACCCCGGAGGCCAAGAAAGAAGACAAGCCGGAAGCGAAACCAGACGCAAGCGCCGCGGATGCGGCAGCCCAAGCTTCTAAAGAAACCAAAGCTGGCGACGAAAAAGCCAAAAAAACCGAAGAAAGCCCCAAAAAAACGGAGGAGGACGCTAAAAAGCCCGCAGCAAAATCAGATGAAGCAACAAACGAGAAGCCGGACGAAATAGTAAAAAAAAAAATTGAAGAGCTGAAAGTCCTTACGGAAAAGACATGCTCGAAGTGGATAAATGATAATGTCGCAACAATAGTATTGCAGAAAATGTTGTTTAAACACTCGCTACAAAAATCTGAAGACCCAGATGAAAAATATTTCAATGAGACGTTTTCAGATTTTATTGCGGCGAATATCGTGTCGTTCATACCCTTGATCAAGGATTATACTGTAGAAAAGGTCACGCTTGAAAATACAAAAAAAAGTTCAAAAAGCTTTTCTATCGTCATGAAAAATAACAAGTCCGGAGAGTCCCTTCCTGTAGTCGTAATTACGACAACAAAACATCGCATCATAGACGTCACAGTCCAAGAAACAAGTTTGGTTGCCTTGCTTAAAAGCAGCGTAAGCGAAATTGAAGGGCCAGATAAACGAGCGAAATGGGATAAGATTGTAAAAAAGGCAGCGTCTTAGATTTTGCTAGGCTTAAGGTCGAATATGAATGTCTTTGTGTCCTTGTGTGCCGTGTTATCTGTTGTTGTATTAGAAGTATTGCAAAGTTCATGTGCGATGTGAAACCATGATGGAGTGGAGTTTAGGGGTAAATTATGTTGATATCTAAGTTTAAATTACTATTGGGGTTGTGTGCGTTAGTACCCGTTTGTGACACGCTCACATGGGCAGCAGCACCGGTTGCTATCAAAAAAATGGCAGATGTCTCTGCTTATTTTCAGGGTCAAGAGAATAGAGTTCGTGAGTGGGCAGCTACGAACCGTCCAAAGTACAAGGGCCTCTGCGTGAACCTGCTTCGTGATATTTTTGAGAAACCAATGTGTAACGCCCACATAGGGGGAAATCCGGTCTTGGGCTGTCCCAATTGTGGGCAAGCTAGCCCTCCTTTCTTTTACGAAAAGCATATCGATTTGTCATCAGCCGATGGTGTAATCAATGCAACGGGGGGAGTCTATTCAGGGTTCTTAGTTGTTATGGAGCTTGTCTCCTGGTGTAGAAGTTTTGATAAAGACAGTCGTAATCGTCTTCTTTTGTTAGCAAGAGATATCCTTAATAAAGGGAATACAAAAGGATTTGTTCAAGTCTCCTCAGGTGTGAGAGACCGGGCCCTATGTGCGTATGGAAGCTTCCTCATACATGCTCATGAAAACTATGGAGTAAAACCTATAGAAGAGACACTTCGTACGCATGGAGGAGCTCTTATAGGGCAAGTAGGAGAAGTGTTTAGCAAATTGGACCAGAGTTTTCTCTCAGTTGCAGGACTTGAGAAAATGGTGGTAGGGCCATTGCTTCGTCATAAAAACATAGGGGATGCACTTTATAGTTCGTATTTTGACGAAGCGCAGTCCCGCTTCCGAAACGTTTGTAAGTGGACTGATTATGCGCACAGACAATCGTCTCGGAAAACGACCTTATATTCTTTGAACTACTGCAGTTACTGCCCTTTGGGATGGGATCATTTTGACGAAGTGATACAATATGCTGACAATGAGCATGATGTCTATTCGAATTACTATAAAGATTCAAGAGATTTAAAACATCTAGAACTTTTTGATTTATCTTTGGCGTTCTTTCGCCGTCTGAGGCAGGATCTCAATGATTTATGCGTTTCTCGTAGAGATGATATGAGCGGTATTGTTGACAGCTTTAGAGAACTAGAATCTGCAAATATAGAAGGCTTTAACGACTTAGTGTGCTATCACGAAAACAGGACAAAGGAGTACAGGAATAAAGCCGATTTAATTATGAGATACAATACTATATTAAAGGATGAGGAGTATTCTGATGATTCATCTATTAATGAATCTATACAGGATGCATTTCGTGTTGTAACTGGTGGTAAGATGATTTGTGGCAAATGTGAAGAAGCGAAGGATGTTAAATTGGACGAAGAGCAAAAGCGCCTATTGAAACAGCTTTGTGATAGAGATTTTGAAAAAGTCAAGCAAATCTATGCTGATGAAATCGTTCGCACAAAGGATGACCCCATTGCCAGACGATTTTTATTTTGGTTAACGGTTAGAGACTTTCAGTTATTATTGCTCAATGTGCACTATTTTTTTATGGATGGTTGTCCAACCATGGCTGAGCAATGTGCAAACAAATCTACAAGTAATTTTGCAATTTGGGGTGGATATTAAAATAAAGGGAGCTCAAATTTTGGGAATGATTCATACCTACCAGTTTCAATTGTTTCGTTTGAATTCAGCCCTATAGCATAGCGTGTGTGAACGATGTTAAGGCAATATGAACTTGTTGAGTTGGTAAAGGCTTATGACCCAGGGATAAATGAAAACCTGCTAAATAAAGCCTATGTATTTTCCTTGCGGGCCCACGGGACTCAGGTGCGCGAGTCGGGGGACCCGTACTTCTCTCATCCAGTCGAAGTCGCAGGAACATTGGCTGAGCTTAAGCTGGACCACATTACAATTGCCGCCGCTCTGTTGCATGACACCGTCGAGGACACAGTGGCGACATTGGATGACATAGAAAAAAACTTCGGGGAGCAAGTTGCCTTCCTCGTAGGCGGCGTAACAAAGCTGTCCAAGCTGTCCTTTACGTCAGATAACGCAGCACAAGCAGAAAATTTTCGAAAGCTGGTCCTCGCCATGGCTGACGACATTCGCGTGCTGTTAATAAAACTCGCCGACCGCCAGCATAATATGCTGACACTGCACTACATAAAGGATCCAAACAGACGTAAAAAAATAGCCCAGGAAACGTTGGATATTTTTGCCCCATTGGCAAGTCGAGTCGGCCTTCAAAATATGAAGGAGAAGTTCGAAGACTTAGCCTTTAAAGAATTAAACCCACAAGCATACGAATCTACATATAACCGTCTAAATAACCTAAGCCTGTCATCGGATGAACCAATAAAAGAAATTGTGGATGACCTAAAGTCAGTATTAGACAAAGCGAATATCTCTGCTCGTGTTTTTGGACGAGTAAAAACTCCGTACTCTATTTGGAAAAAGATGCTTACACGAAATACTACTTTTGAACAATTGTGTGATATCCTTGCATTTAGAATCGTAGTAAAGACGTTGCCGGAATGTTACCAAGCACTAGGGATTTTGCATAATTCATATTGGGTAATTCCTGGACGTTTTAAAGACTACATCAGTACGCCAAAAGTAAACAATTACCAATCTTTGCACACAGCAGTAATTAGCCCCAAATACCAACGTATGGAAATCCAAATTCGAACAGAAAAAATGGATATGATTGCAGAATATGGGATCGCCGCCCATTGGCAATACAAACAAAATGTGCACGCTCATGACGGAACGCAGTACCAATGGATTAGGAGCTTGCTGCAATTGATGAAACAAACGAACAACCCTAACGAATTCCTTGAAAATACGAAAATGGAAATGTTTCAAGATCAGGTATTTTGCTTCACAGAAAGAGGAGAGCTTATTGTTTTGCCGAAAGGGGTGACGCCAATTGATTTTGCGTATGCAATAGATTCGTGGACAGGGGACCACGTATCTGACGTTAATATAAACGGGAAGTCTATGCCTTTACGAACTGTGCTGAAGAATGGGGACCAGGTTCAGATTATTACGTCTGAGAGTCAAACTCCGCTACCGTCATGGGAAGAGTTTGTTCGCACAGGAAGGGCGCGGGCGCGGATCCGTCAGTTTTTGAAGCAGGCGGAAAAAGAAATGGCAGATAAAAGTCGGGAGAATGAGCATAAGCCAGAAGAAGATCGAGTGGAAAGAAATATAATGGGAGGAGATATAACTGAAGATAATATAATAAAAGGGTAACAAGAGCAAAATATAACTAATGAATATAGAAGAAGTAAGTATATGTTAGCGAAACACAAAAATACGCGGAAAGTAGACTTATATAATGGCAAGATATCCTTGTCCGTTCGCGATGAACAAATACTTGCGTTGATGGTTAATGTGGGCAAGTGCATCCGCTGCGTAGAAAAACAAGTCGAACAACAGCATTTATTTGCAAACATGCGCACAATTGGCGGGCTCGTTCCTAGTGCGCCACTTTGCCACGAGCTGGCGTTTATCCAAGGGATTGAACGCATTCTTGAGATACATGTTTCGTTACGAACGAGATTTGTCCGTATAATTTTATGTGAAGGCGAAAGAGTTATTAATCATATTCTAACGTTAGGGCAAATCGCCAATAGCGTCGGGATCTTTCCGCTGTTTATGCAAACGCAACACATACAGCAACGTTATGAGCTGTTGTGCGAGCAAATCATTCTGCGCCGCGTTCCCATAGATTTTTTTACTCCAGGAGGAATGTTTGTCAATCCGTCCTATGAAGCTATTAATACCTGGGTACAATTTTTTGAAAACGTAACATCTATTTGCCAGAAAATTAACATAGCAATGATTAAAAGCCGCCTCTTCAAAAATAGAGCGTCGAAGGTTGCCATAGTCATCCCTGATGACGTTAGCGCATTCAGCTTGACCGGGGTCGCGGCGCGGGCGTCTGGAGTGCCATGCGATATGCGTTGTGAGGATGAGCTTTACGCGAATTTTCACCCAATATTATCTGGTGGCGGAGATGTTTTTGACAGAGTCGTTCTCCTAGCCGAAGAAATTACTCAAAGCTTGGATATAATGCACAAGTGTATAAAAGAACTTCCTAAAAAAAGCGAATTACATAAATCTAGTTTTGTTGATATTCGAAATCAGCGTGTGTTTTTTTCAACAGACGATTTGGACGAAGAACAAATTAATGCAGCAATTTACCCTATGAAACAACGGTATAGCGCGATAGAAAGTCCCAACGGGGAATTTGGAGTATCGTTATCAGGAGACGGAGAAACCACACTTCAGCGTTGTAAAGTGAACCTACCATCGTTCTACATTCTTCAAGCACTAGAACACATTGCCGTTGGCGAAAACATAATGGATTTGGATCTAATTTTAGCGTCTTTTGGATTAAATTTATCCTAAACCAGAATCCACCCACGGACGCGCCCTATTCCTGAATGTCAGCGTTTTGGACAAAAAACCTCCGTTTTTCTTCTTCCATAAGAAAATTACGTCGTTTTCGTCATCAGGAATGAAGTTATCTAGCTGGCTTTGCCACTTTTGGATATCAGCATAACTCATGGGCTTGACCTCAGACACGCCGCATTCCTGGCTCCAAACTTTTGCATGAAAGCTCCCAAAGCGTTGGCTTGATATATAAAACGTACCCGCATCACAAACGCCAATCAGGTCCTTTGTTAAAAACACATCCGGATGATGCGGACAAAATAACATGACCCACCCGGCCAAAAAACAAGGAAGGAAAAACAGCCGCTTCCTTCCTTGCCAGACAATGAACCACATGGCTGAAAAGGTGATCATCAATACGCTTATTAACGAAGGTTTTGGCAGCAAAAAATTGGAGCCCGGCAACGCCGCAATCGCCTCTGCAATGCGGGACAAGACCGTTAAGCTTTCTCCAAACAGCGCAAAAACTAATTTCGTAGGGATAATCATCAACACCGCCAAAAGCGGCATCACACAAAAACTCAAAAATGGAACAGCGACCAAGTTACCTAATACACCAACCAAAGTTATGCGCTGAAATACGTAAACGATAATTGGCGTGGTTGCGAGCGTTGCAATCATTGTTGTGCCAATACTTTGGCCGAGCGGAAATATAATTTTGCTTGAGCAAAATCTAAAGAATGCAGAACGCGAATAAAAGGAGTGATTATATTTAGGGTCTGATTGCTGACGTTGCCGACGCTTATTTGCTAGCTCGGCCAAGAAACATAACCCCGTAACGGACGCAAAGGATAGTTGAAAACTTACAGAAAACGCGCTTTCCGGAAATATTAATAAGATCAAACACGCTGCAATTGCTGTATTCCTTAGGCTTATTGCGCGTTGATTACACA